>JAIRWW010000033.1 GCA_031268685.1 Azoarcus sp. | reverse complement strand
TTCCGACCGGGAACGCCGGACGACCTGTCGCACTGCAAGCGGGAGAGCTGTCCGTCCCGAAGGGACGGCACCTTGATAACCCCCGGCGTCAGCCGGGGGAAGGGCGTCTCCCTCTTCTCTAGCCCCAACGGGGCGTTACATCTCTCGGCGGATGGCAAGTTATGGTGTTACGCCCCGTTGGGGCTGGGAGAGGCTTGCGTCTGGCCCCCGGCTGACGCCGGGGGTTATCAAGGTCATGGCCCCTGCGGGGCCTGTCCTGCCCGCCCGAAAGATCGCAAACAGGTTCTGAGGGCACGGCCAGCGCGTAGGTTGGGTGAGCGAAGCGCAACCCAACATTCCGACATAAAAATTTCGATTGGCACGTTGGGGTCGCTGCGTTTGCTCCCACCCTTATATGGATTCGTTTGATTCAAGCAGGTTTGGAAGAGCGGAATCGATGCGGATTCCGGTGCCGTCGCTGGAATAAAAATTCCGGAAGCGGCAACATGTAGCCTGCCACTTCCGGAATGAAGGCGCTTTGCTGTGTGCAAAGCGCAATCCGGTTTTACAGTCCTGGCGATTTTTTGGACTTGAAGGTGTTTAACAGCGTCAAGAAGCTGGTGAGATTTTCCGCCACACCGATCTGTCCTGCTTTTTCGGCAGCACCCGCGCCGACTGCGGTATCCAGCGAGTAGACTTGCATGACGCCCATGTTGGACGCTGTCTGCGACAGCGTGTTTTGCTGCTGTTGCGCCGCTACTGCGTTTTCAAACAAAATGCCCGTGGAATGCGCCATCGCCTGAAACAACGACCCCAAAGCGATGGCTGGCGCTTCGCCAACGACTTTCACATTGGATTGGGTGACAGCATCGGTGATTTGATTGTTGACGGAAGTGGGATAAGCCATAAAAGTTCTCCTCTATAAAAGAGTTTCGAGTAAGGGAAATGATGCTAAAGCATCATGCTCCGACCGGTTGGAGTGAATTGAGCACGGACAGGAAGCTAATGAGGGTGTCCGCCACGCCAACCTGTCCTCCTTTTTCGGCAGCCCCTGCGCCGGTTGCCGTATCCAGCGAATAAATCTGCATGACGCCCATGTTGGCGGCAGCCAGCGCCAGCGTGTTTTGCTGTTGCTGGGCCGAAACGGCATTTTCAAACAGGATTCCCGTGGAATGCGCCATCGCCTGGTAAAGATTGCCCAGCGCCATCGCAGGCGATTCGCCGATCACCTTGACATTGGATTGGGTAATGGCATCTGTTACTTGATCATTGACTGCGGTTGGAAAAGCCATAATAACGACTCCTTTTCGATAGGGCGCAACACCATGTCGCGCTATTGAAATGAACGACTGGGCGCCGTGTTTGTGAAAGAGTGCGGCAAGAAATCAATCCGGTCAGGCGAGCGCAGGGCTGGGGGCTTCTGCTGCCTGAACCGTGGATGCCGGGTGAGGGATCGCGGAGTGCGCGCCATCCAGAGAAGACAGGGCGTTTTGCAACTGCTGCCGCAATGCGCCAAAATTTTTCTCAAAGCATTTCCCCACTTCTGTCTGCACGAGATTGGCCAGCCGGTCGGCAATCTGCGCGACGACCAGTTGATTGTCCGTATAAGGCGGGGACGGCAGGGCGGCAGGGCGCAACTCGTCCAGCGAAGACGCCGCCTGCACGCTCTCCAGGAGATGTTGCCCGGCTCTGTCGGAGGCTTCCTTGATGGCCTGAAGCAATTTTTCGGAATGGGCATGCTGCTTTTGCGTCGGCCGCAGGCGTTTGTCATAAAAATCCCGCAACGTCGAAATTTCTTCCTGCGTAAGCGAGCGCTGTAGATAATAAAATTCAGCAAACTTACATAGAACATCAAACGAATCAGAGGGTTCCATGCTGTTACTCCTGAGGATCAAGTGGGTTTTGCATTTCGGATTTATGCACTACAACACTATTTTCTTTCGTTCGGCCTTGACCAGAACGATAGAGTGAGGAGACTTGAATCCATGAAAATTTTCAACGGTGTACTTTGAGAGACTCTCCGGCGCACTACATTCTCCGATGGTTTCTTCCCAGTATTTTTTAGAGATAAGGTAGAATAACTTGGAAAGATTTTGGATGAGGTCAGCGGGAATCTCTCCTTTGAATTCGCCGCTCAATCGGTAAGCCAGCATCAGCGCCATCCGGGCGGCTTCTACCTCAATATCGGAATGCTCGACGCCCTGACCATCTGCGCCAAACATGTAAGAGCGCCAGTTGGCAATCAGCGCCAGCAGGAGAGTGCGGTGACGTTTAAGGTTTTCATCGGGAGGATTTTCTCCCCAACAGAGTGTATTTAAAAAAACTCTCACATATTCTATTGTTGTTTCTTCGACAATCCCCAATTTTTTATAATCTTCATTGCTGATCTGATTCTCGTTTTTACTAACCAGTGCGATCTGCTCTTCATTCAGGCGTTCAATGCCCATATAGGCAACCCTGTCCATCGTCTGTTCGAGAATATCGGTATCGATACTGCCATTCAGATGCCGGAATCCCTTGTTGAGCCGATAAATTTGCGCGGAATCGAAAAGACCGGATGCGCCAGTGATGAAATTGCTGCCCAGATTGGTGTCATAATACAGCGCTGGAAATTTGCTGACTACGTAATTGCGGGCATAATAAGCATGACCAATACGGAATGAATAGGGTGTTGGTTTAGACACTCCTGGATCGCATAGCAATTCATAATAATTTTTATCTCCATCTTTGTCCTCTCCCTCTGGCACCTTTTCTAATTCCTCGCAAAGATGGGTAATGTTGATTTGGCCATTATAAACCACCAGATCATGGGATGCCTGGCTGCTGATATCGAAGCGACGGAGTTGCAGGCCCTCGAAGCTCAGTGTGTTCAGGTAAAACAATTCATCGAGCAAGCTGGATATTTCGCTGTAATCTTTTATGTTATGCGCAAGATTTTTCCGCTCCCGTTCGCGCTCATCCTTGCGGGAGAGAGTATTTTGATAGCATTTCCTGGCATACCCTGCCAGGAATTTAAAAAATTTATTCCGTGGCACCGCAGGGAACGCATGGCTGAGAAAGTAGCCGCTCAGAGAACGGTTGTCTTCAGACTGACTGCCCCCTTCGCCGCAGTGAATGTGGATAATTATTTTTTTACAGGGTTTGAGGGCTTGAGTTCCAACGTAATCACTGAAGACTTTCTTATTTTCTTTGATGTTGAGAAATTTAAAAAAATCTCCATACAAACCGGTCTTGTTTTCGGGCGCCAGAAGATCAATGCCGACAAGATTGTTGTATTTTGGTTTCTGACTATCGATCTTGAACAACTCCATGATTTCGTTGAGTTGCTTCAAAAATTCATCCTTGTCTGAATATACATGCGGCGAGTGGGCCAGCAGTTTGTAGGCTGCTTTCAATTTTCCATTGAATTCTGTAAAGTAGGGATCCAGTTCTTTGACTGCCCTGACACTAGCGGCAATTTGGCTGTAGCGAATACCGGATTCGTAGAGATAGCAGAGTGTCGTCCAGTTGAAAAATTTTTTGAATGCAAATTTATCCTCATCGCGAATAGCGTCCCGCGCCCAGTACGCGTCGTCAAATGGCGTATATTTGTTCGCAGTGAATATTTTGCGGTTGAAATAAGCAACAATATGTTGGTTTTTTTCGTTTTTGACAGGCGAGTTTTTTGTGCTCAAAAGAGACCGCACCACATCATAGATATCGGATTTGTCAATTTCGTAATTCGTGTGAATCCCTATGTTTTGCAGCAACAGGCAGCAGGCGATGTAGATGTTTTCCGCCGCGCATTCACCGCGTTGATAGCCTCCGATTTTTGTCGTATTGAATGGATTCTGCTTGATGATGTTTTGTAAAACCATATCGAACAGTTTGTAGTGCGCCTCTATTCTACATTCATTTTTACCCTTTTTGCCCTTTATTGCTCTTACGATCATGCCGATGATGGAAAGCTCCAAGTCTTCGTCTTCGGTTTTATCGATAACAAATTTTTTTTTATCTTTCGTGTCGAATTCCACTCTATCACCACTCCACTTGATATCGCTCTCCAACGGCAAAATTCCCGTAAAGTGGCTATGAAAATCAAATGGGTACGGAAACAATCCAACAACCGGCTTTGAAAGTTCGAAATAAGACATTTTTACGCTCCTTAAAAATGTGAAAATGCTGACAAGACAATACGTGGCTTACTTTTCCGTCGTCTTGCTTTTATCCCCCAGCAAGCTGCTGTAGCTTTCGATGCTTTGTTTGATTTTGTCGATAGCGAAACTGACAGATTCGGCTTTCATCACGCCTGCTGCCGCCGCAATGGCAGCGGCGGAACCGACCAGCAGATCGGTGACGAGCGCGCCCAGCGCATCTTCGCCCGCCTGAACCATTTTTTGTGCGCCGATGTTCTCCGTCATCTGCTTGAGCAATACAGACTTGCTGGCCAGCGCCAGCTTGCTGACGCCATCAAAATAGCCCGCGGCCGACTGCGCGCTCAGACCGGAAGCCTGGGCGATCATCATGTCGGGCGGCACGGCAATTTGCTCGCTGGCATGTGCGGCTGTTTCACTGTTGGAAAATTGCACGGCCTGGACGATCTGGCTGTTGAGCGCAGAAGTGTCCGGTGCCGGGTTGTCCGCCGCCCGGTACGCGCGAGCGGCCTTGATCGGAGAGGACGGCATGGTTTCGTTTACCGTCACTGCGGGAATGCAATGCACCTTGTTTTTGCCAAAATCAAAAAAACCATCAAGAAAACCGAACATGGGGGGTGCTCCTGTAGGTTGGAACCGGATGGATCCGTTCATACCGCGCCGCTCGCCGGACAAAAATCGTCGACGTCATGGCAAGTGAGATTCGCTGTTTCATTTTGGGCTTTTCTCACCAATCGCCATGATGAGCGCGACGGCTTTCGAGACCACAGCGGTGGAAATCTGGTTGAGCGATTGCTGGCTGTGCACGGCGTTTTGCAGCGATAACCCGCTGGCATGGCTGGCGACCTGATAGAGCGCCGCCATTGCCTGGGCAGGCGCTTCGGCAATGACCTTGACGTTGGTTTGAGTGACGGAATCGGTAATTTGCGCATTGACTGCTGTGGAATCGGCCATCGCTTGTCTCCTGAATAAAAATGACGGGCCGCGCCTGTCTCATGAGCGTGGCGAGGCTTCCGATCGATCTGCATTTAAAGGGTCTTGTTGAGAGGAACGCATTACGCCCCCGTTTGTGAATCTTTATGGGAACGGCAGTAAAAGGCGCAATTTGTCGCGCAACAACTGGATGCGCTTGCGCACCAGCGCATTACTGATCCCCAGGCAGGCAGCTATTTCCGCATACGAAGCACCATTGATGAAGGCCAGCGTGAGCAACTGCTGTTGCACTGGCGGCAGGCGAGAAACGAGCCGGGCAAGCATTTCCACTGTTCTTTTGTGGCTCAGGTATTCCAGCGGAGATTGCGGCACGGCGATTTGCTCGATGTATTCTGCCTCCGCGTGGTCGAATATCCGATTTTCCCGTTGTTCACGGCGCAGGCTGTCTATGTGGGTATGTTGCAGGACCAGAAACAGGAAGCCTTCCGGGTTATGGATACGCTTTGCTGAACGACGCAGTAATTGCAAAGATTTGATGGCGGTGCAGGAAAGCAGGTCTTCGGCGCGGGCATGATCGCCCTTTGCCAGATAACGCGCCCTGCGGTTCAGTTTTTCATGAACGGCGCGCCAGCTTGCCGTAAAGCATGCGTCAGCGGTCTCTGTTTCCGCGCACTCGTCTTCCATACGACGCTCCCTGTCATTGACACAGAGACAGTCTGGAAAAAATTCGGGTGCGCGTCTGTTACCTGGGTGACAGCGTGCGCAGACACGCTTTGCAACGAATTTGCGACAGATCGTCAATCAGAAGGCAGTCTTGCCGGATGTGCGCCAGCCCCTGACGTTTCCACGCTTGCAGACTGGCGTTCAGCTTGGGGCGGCTGGCATTGATCATCGAGGCAAGCAAGCCTTGATAGGCAGGCAGGCGGACATGCGGTGTTGCCGTCCCCGAGGCTTGCAGGTTGTCCAGCAAATGACGCGCCAGACGAACCTCCAGCGGATAAAGACACATCGTCTCAATGAAGGAGATATGCGCTTCAACCTGCGTTTTGAAAATGTCCAGCAGACGCTCGAGAAAGGCCCGTTCTTTCAATAGCAGCTGAAAATGAGCGCGCGATAGAATGAGTATCCGCGTGACGCCAGAAGCGCAGGCCGTTTCGCAGCGCAACTCCTGACCGATCAACGCGGTTATCCCGATGACTTGACCGGGGGCGCTGCGCTCAATGATCAATTCGCGTCCATCCGGGTTGAAGAGGACGTGGTAAATCATTCCGTCGACGACAATTCCGATGAAATGACAGGGATCGTGTTGCAAGAACAGGATTTCCTTGTCGCATAACTGGCGTTCCGTCATATGGCTTGCAACATGCCGGATCAGGCGCTCTGGAAGACCCCGCAGCAATTGTGTTTGCTTCAACCAGGATTCGGATCGGCAAGAGTCGATATCTGCCGCTCCAGCAATCATGTCAGCGTCCCCTTTCATGCCGGGATGCCCCCTGGAGAATGGCATCCCGGCAATAAAGAGCATACGATGCTGGCAATATCCATGCTTCCTCGCCTGCTGTGTTCAGCGCGTGGCACAGACGATGCAGGGAATGTGCAACCTTCACCGTTCTGCCAAGCCTACACAAGCCTACCAAAGACAACCCGTATAGGTTGGGGTGAGCAAAGCGAGCCTCAACATTTCGACATGAAGCGTTCGAATGGTGTGTTGGGGTTCGCTTCGCTCCCCCCAACTTATGCGGGCTTGATAATGACTTGTTTGCGGCAAGAATCGGGCCAAGTTATTTACCCCGTGCGGCCCGGTACCGGCGATCTCCAACCGGCCTTTGCTTTCACTCTCTGGCGTTTCTACTTCGTTCATGGTCTTTTTCCCTTTTCATGTTTTTTGTCAATCACCTCGTGTAGCGTGTGCAATTCTCTGAAATGATAAAAGAAAAGGCAAGCGTTTTCCCAAAGCAATCGCGTTCCCGTTCGGTTGGGCCACCGACACGCACTGATGGGGCGGCGCGGCTATCAGACGATGATCAACGACGCCTCGAACCTGTTTGCGACTCTCGGGCAGGCAGGATAGGCCAGGCCCCGCAGGGGCCATCCCTTGATTACCCTCGGCGCCAGCCGGGGATTGCGTCATCGATCACGACTTTAGCCCCAACGGGGCGTGACTTTCAGGGATCAGATGCCAGGGATCAGTGATCAGATTGTGGAGTGCGATGGCAGCACTGCCGGAAATTAGTGATTGGGTAATTACGCTGGATGCTCATTTGGTTTTTCCTTTCCTTTCAGGCGCTTGTCGCCGCAAAACTACTGATCCCTGATTCCTGACCTCTGATCCCTGAACCCGACGCGAAGCGTCGCAAGCCCAAGCCTTCCTCTTGAGGAAGGTGGCTCGCCGAAGGCGAGTCGGAAGGAGTCGCAGCCGTAACAGCGACAGCAAGCGTTATTTCTTGTCCACTCTCCGCACCCTCTTGCCCGCTCTCCGCACCCTCTTGCCCGCTCTCCGCACCCTCTTGCCCGCTCTCCGCACCGACTCCCTCCGTCACGCGGCTTTCGCCGCGCGACACCTCCCTCACCGAGGGAGGCAAAACCCCACCTTCCTCTCCGAGTAAGTAGGGCGGGTGCAGCCCGCCGGTCGTAAAACTTTTGATGCGAAGCATCACCAATCAGGGATCAGGATGCGGGGTTGGAGGTTGTGTTTTTCTTTCTGGCGTAAAACAGTGGGACGCTTTCAGCGTCCCACTGATCCTGACGTCCCGGCGCAAAGCGCCGCAAGAATCTCAGGCCCCGACGGGGCCTGTCCTGCCCGCCTGAAAGATCGAAAACAGGTTCTTAGAACTCCCAGCCGATTCTCACACCGCCGGATACCCCCTTGAATTTCCCGGTGTATCCCTGGAGACCGGCTTCGAGCGAGAACGGGCTGTTTTTGTGGGAGCGGATGATCACTCCGATTTCGCCAATGGCCACCGTGCCCTCGAAGTCGTGCGCGTCAAAGTCGAAACCGTAGGCGCTGGCCTTGGCTTTGCTGTCGAATTCGCGCTCCACGGCGGCGCCGATGTACCAGAAACGGTTTTCCTCCCACGTATGGGTCCAGCGTCCTCCAACCCGGGCGCGCCGCGAATCGTCGTCTTCGAAACGCATCCGTTCGCCGTTGGACAGCGTGGCGTTACCGCCTTCCTGGCGGCTCCAATAGTAGCGGAACAGGAGATCGAGTTTGTTTTTCTCGCTGATTTGCCAACCGTGTCCCACGCCCAGATGCGCGGCGAGATAGCGGTCGTGGAGCTTGTAGCTGGCGGGCGCGAGGGTATCAGGATCCTCGTAATTCTTCGCGCGGAACTCGTTTTTCAGGCGCCCGCCCCGCAGGGAGGCCTCGATCCGGAAATCGTTGTTCCAGGTATGGCGGGCCATCAGACCGCCGCCGAGGGCGCACAGCTTGCCGTCGCCGCGAATCTCCGGCAGCAGGCCGGAGAAGTGGTTGCGCGTGTCGTAGTCGGCATGGCCCGCTTCCATGAAGGCGCCAAAGAGGAAGACACCCGAATCGCCGCGGCGGCGGGTGGCCAGGCCAAGCAGCATGTTGCTGCTCGTCATCTTGATGTGGGAACCCGTCTTGACGTGCAGGCGGGCGGCGTCGACGCCGCCGAAGGGAACCCAGGCGCGTTCGCTCCGGTTCTCGTCCAGCGCGAGGTCGGCGGCCTGATAGCTGTGATCCGGCAGCCAGCCGTCCCGTTGGGCGAGGAAAGCCAGGCCCGCGGCCCGTCCGCCGACCAGCACCGTGGTCTCAAGGGCGGGGCCGATCGGTGGCATACCACCGGAAGCCGGGATGACCGGGGACGGGTTGACCGGCGGCGGGTTGACCGGCGTGTTGCCCGACGGGTTGACCGGCGGAATGACCGGCGGTGAGACAGGCAGCTCAGGCGGCACGGGTGGGGCAGGCGGGTCGCCCTCCGGGACAGGAGTCGGGGTCGGTTGCGGCGACGGGGTGGGCGGGGTGGTCGGGTCACTTTCTTGTGGGGTAGACGGGACAGACGGGGATGACATGTAGACGACCGGCGGATTGGGATCCACCTGTGCTTTTTGTTCTTCCAGCCGGGCGACGAGATACTGGTTTCCATCCTCATCCATTCCATACGGCTTTTTGTCGATGATGAAGTTATAGCCGACGAGCAATCCCTGGCGGGCATAGGCGTGGTTATTGGCGGGGTTGCCTTGCAGGAAGTCTTTACCGTCGGTACGGATCAGATAGAAACTGTCACCCGCCTGAAAAATCGGCCCGGCCCCGAAATTGTTGAGCCGGATGATGCTCCCGTCGATATTGACCGCCTCGGACGTGTGCAGGGTCAGGAGCGCAGTCTCCGACTTGTCCTTGGTGGTTGCGTACAGGTTAAAAAAAAGAGTGCCTTGCAGGTCGGCGTGGGCGAGGGTCATAGTGTTTCTGCCCATGACGTTGATCCGCGCTTCCGGCGCGAGGGAGAAACTGTGGTCGGGCGCGACGAGGGTGAAGGGATCGGATAAACCGTCGTTCATGAAAGTGGTGATGCCGGAATTCACCTTGATCGTTCCCGGCGCGCCAACAGTGAAAGTGTTCACACCGTTCCAGAAAAAGTCGCCGCCGCCCTGAACCGTCATGTTGAAGGTTTTGCCACCGTCCTGATTGACCCAGATCGGATCATAGAGGAGCACTCCGTAGAGGAGCACTCCGTGGGTGTCGATGATGAGCGCCGCGTCAGCCTGGGCTGTATTGGCTTCAGCTCGCAAGCTGTTATTGCCTTTCAGTCCCGTCAGGCTGGGAATCGTCCCGAAGTAGAGGGAATGGGCACGGACCAGCTTGCCATTTTCGTAGGTCTCGTTGCGCATGAACTGCGTGCTGCCTGTGGAAGTGGCCTTCAGGGTGAGTGTATGAGAACCTGAAGGCGCGACCACACCGGTATCCACGGTCACAGCACCATACACTTTCGGTCCGATCTGGATTCCGGCATATGAGGACGTAACGTCCGAATAGAAAACGTTATCCGAAAAAATGCTGTCGGTGATGGTCAAGCCGCCGGCCAAGCCGTAGCTGTAGACCAGGCCGCCCATGATCTGCCCGTTCTTGGCCCTGATCTCATTACCGTAGAAGACGCTGTCGACGATGCTGGTGATGCCGGTGGCAATGTAGTCGCCAGTGGAGCCGGTCGCGCCGACGATGCCGCCGCCATCGATAAAGGTGCCCGCCGTGACTCTCCAACCGGCAAACCAGGTGTTGTCGATCGTCCCGATCGAGCCGCCGGTGTCGGAGCGAACGCCGACGATGCCGCCGCCTTCGAGGTATTCATTGGCGCTAACATCCGTCTTGCCCCCCCCCCCCAACTTCCGTAGAACTGACTGTTGGTGAGGGTCTCGATCACCGCGTGTCCCCCCACCGCCCGGACGCCGACGACGCCGCCGCCAGACAGGAAGGAATCCGAGTGAACCGTGATCTGGTCGAAGTGGTTGTTGTCCACTGTCGTCAAGCCGTTCCTCTGCCCGTCCGGATTCTCGACGCCAATGATGCCGCCGCCCAGGATCGCGCCGCCGGCGTCGACGTTGAGACCGATGAATCTGTTGCCCGTGATCTCGCTGAGGATAGCGGCAGAAGAAGAATCACCATCGCTGTCGACCTGCGCCCCGAGGATACCGCCGCCACGCAGCTTGCCCGCCGTGCTTACCTTCAAGTCGCCGAAATAATTGCCCGTGACACTCCCCACGACCCCCTGTGTCCCGGAAGACACGCCGACGATGCCGCCGCCGCGCAGAGAATATGTAGTGTCTGTAGTGTCGGGTCCCTTCGTTGTTATCGTCAGATCTTTGAAAACATTGTTCGTCAGGCTGCTGAGGTAGGCCGCGCCCGTGTTGGCCCGCAGGCCGATGATGCCGCCGCCGTCGAGATAGGTGCCGGCTGTGACTTGGGCATTCAGGAAAAGGTTGTTGTCCGCGACGTGGAGAAAGTTGCGGGCCGATTCGTCGTTAACCGGATCGTAAGTATGATCTTCTTTGGGTTTGGGGTTGGGGTTGGGGTCGTTGTCATTGCTCTGCAGGCCCACGATGCCGCCGCCTTTGATGTAGCTGGCTTCCGATTCCACCGCAATGCCCGCGAAGACGTTGTTGGTGAGAAAGTCCATCTGCACCGCCGCGTTGGAAAGACCGTTGATGCCGATCACCCCGCCGCCGCGCAGGGAGTAGTAGGCGCTGACGTCAATGTCCCCGGTCGCGCCGTTGCCGAAGATGTTGCCGGAGACTTCTTTTATTTTCGCGTAGGTGGAGTCATTGTAATTCTGGCTGTTGTTGTTCACGCCCACCACGCCGCCGCCCAGGATGATGTCGCCGGAACCTACCGTTATGCCGGTGAAAAGATTGGAGGACAACGACCCAAGCTCGGCATGGCCAGATATCTTCGCCGGCGAAGAAACCGCGTCGAGGCCGATGATGCCGCCCCCTTCGATATAGGCGCTTTGGACAAGGCCTGCTCCAGTAGTTTTCCCACTGCGATCGGTCGTTTTTACCGTGATGGTTTTGAACACATTGCCTTCGATCTTTTCAGTGGAAACCGAACCGGCCGTGGCTCTGAGACCGACGATGCCGCCGCCGGCCATGTAGTGCGTATCCCGATAGCCCGCCAGGCCGACCTCGATGTCTGTAAAGGCATTGTCGGTGATCTGGGTAAAAGCGATGTTGCCGGTGTTGTTGTCGACATTTCCGATCAATCCGTTGACCATGCCGCCAGCGCCAGTGGCAGGAGGGTCAGGATTGTAGGTAAATGTATTTTCTACCACTACATTTCTGAAATGCACGTTGTTGAAACCAAAATTGTTGCTCGTCGTCAGCCAGCGGGAGCGATTAAAAGCTGTCTGGTTGCTCGTAGGCTGCGTTCCTCTGTTCTGGCTGACCACTCCCTGAATGAAACTCAGCCCGGACGGCGTGAAACCGCCGACCTGCGTCCACACAGAATCGGCGAGCAGCGTGTCGGTCGCGTCGCCTTTCCGCTGGTACATCACCTTGAGAATGTCGGCTGTCATTGCCTCGATGCTCGACGTAAACCCGCTCGCCGTGGCACCTTTAAGCGTGGTACTGGCGGGGATGCCGGTGACCGCCTCTGCGGTGGATCCAAAAGCAACGCCGCTGACGGGAACCGTTACTGTGCCACCCGAGTGCAAGGCGCTAGATAAATTACTGAGGCTGTTCACTTGCTGCCCAAACGTCGCCGCCGGGACGAGAAGGCTGGAAACCAGGAGAAAAATCTTCGTCTTCGGGAAGCGCGTGTGCTCGGCGGGGCGGCGCGGAAAACGGGACGGAGAACCTTGGGATTTTTTCGAACGCATCATTGTGTCCTTTCATCACGGTATTTATCGAATCGCTCGGATACGGCATCCGCCCGCGCGCGATGCCCTGGAACAAACCGGCCCAGGGGCCGGCGATGCGCTCCAAGGCAGGAGACGGCGGGAGGAAGACGGGAAACTGGCGGGGGAAAGCGTCGCGGGGAAAAACACGAAAACGGGAGAAATTTTGCACAAACACCCACCCACAGCGCCTTCGCGCCCCATGATCTGGCTGTTTCCGAAAAGGCTCACCCTGTTTTCCCCGGCTTTTCTTGGATGACCTGCGCTTGTCAAAAAAGCGCAGCACCCGATTATATGCCTCCGCCCAATCTTTTATCAAATGGAAACGCCACCTCGGATGCGATTCAAACGAATGTGTCGCATACATTGGACTTGCATTTCTCCCTGCAAGAAGTGGATCGGCGGATTATCTCCGCGCCACTTCCCGCCAGCAGGAGAGTGGCAAAACGTAACCCGGCCTTTTCTCCTCGGGCGGAAAAGGATAATGCTTTTCCAATCAGGCACGGCTCACCCTCGCAAAGTCAGGCGCCGTCTCTGGAAAAACTTTCAGCCGGTTGACAACAACATGAAAACAACGCTCAAGCATCTCGCCGGATTTTCGGTATTTCTGCCGCACTGCGTTTGCCATTTCAGTGTCGCTTTGTTTTAGAACCTGTTCGCAATCTTCCGAGCGGGAGCGCCGGATGGCCCGCTGCGCTGCAAGCGGGAGCGTTGTCCGTCCCGAAGGGACGGCACCTTGATAACCCCCGGCGTCAGCCGGGGGATAGATGTCTCTCTCTGTGTAGCCCCAACGGGGCGTTACATCTCTCGGCGTGTAGCAGGTCATGGTGTCACGCCCCGTTGGGGCTGCGCGGATGGGGAGCGGCTGGCCCCCGGCTGACGCCGGGGGTTATCGGGGTGTGGCCCCTGCGGGGCCTGGGATTCTTGCGACGCTTCGCGCCGGAATAAGTGGTATGCGGGCTGGAAGCCCGCGCTCCAAGTTCTTTCCTTGCGGCGGAATGTGCTGGAAAAAAAGTGAAAAGTGAGTTTTCACCCTTCACTTTTCACTTATTCCCTGAATTGTGATGCTTCGCATCAAAAGTTTTACGACCGGCGGGCTGCCCCCGCCCTACTTACTTGGAGAGGAAGGTGGGGTTTTGCCTCCCTCGGTGAGGGAGGTGTCGCGCGGCGAAGCCGCGTGACGGAGGGAGTCGGTGCGGAGAGCGGGCAAGATGGGGCGGAGATCTGGCAAAAAATAACGCTTGCTGTTTCTGTTACGGCTGCAACTCCTTCCGACTCGCCTTCGGCGAGCCACCTTCCTCAAGAGGAAGGCTTGGGCTTGCGACGCTTTGCGTCGGGTTCAGGGATCAGAGGTCAGGAATCAGGGATCAGTAGTTTTGCGGCGACAAACGCCGGAAAGGAAAGGAAAAACCAAATGAACATCCAGCGTAATTACCCAATCACTGATTTCCGGCAGTGCTGCCATCGCACTCCACAATCTGATCCCTGATTGGTGATGCTTCGCATCAGAGTTTTACGACCGGCGGGCTGCACCCGCCCTACTTACTTGGAGAGGAAGGTGGGGTTTGGCTTCCCTCGGTGAGGGAGGTGTCGCGCGGCGGAGCCGCGTGACGGAGGGAGTCGGTGCGGAGAGCGGGCAAGAGGGGGCGGAGATCTGGCAAAAAATAACGCTTGCTGTTTCTGTTGCGGCTGTGACTCCTTTCTTCGCCGAACTGCCGCCGTTTGGAGGCTTGATCTCCGCCGAGCACGGCATCGGCACGCTCAAAAAACCCTTCCTCGCCCTCTGCCGCAGCGCGGCGGAAATCGACGCCATGCGCGCCGTCAAGCGCGCGCTCGACCCGAACGGCATCATGAATCCGGGCAAGATTTTCGATTGACGTTCCGATTCCCTTATAATCAAAAACGAAGATAAATCGCTGTCATATTCATTTTGACGATATTTATATATAAATTAAGTCGTTCAAAGCCGA
>JAIRWW010000341.1 GCA_031268685.1 Azoarcus sp. | reverse complement strand
ATACGGGCGTCCAGGTTCGCCCGGCTTGCCATGACGCCTTCCGCAAAGCTGATGCGAATTACCGGGTACTTTGTATCCCAATTCCATTTATCGTGGCAATGCAAGCCTCGGAACAGCGGCTCATTGCCCGCGAACAGTTCCGCCAGCGTATCCAGGAACAGGCTTTTGCCGAAGCGGCGAGGACGGGAGAGGAAGTAAGCTTTGCCTTCTTCGATCATCCGCAGGGCGAAAGCGGTTTTGTCTACGTAATAGCAGTTGTCCTCGCGGATTTCGCGGAAGGTCTGGATACCGATGGGAAGTTTCTTGCGGGACATGGCGCGCTTGCCTGGCAGATTGTATGCCGGATCATACCGCAGGGACTTGCCCTGCCTGTCGCCATATGTTTGGCGAAACGGTTCACCAGCCCGGATTGGCGCGCCGGGCGGCGGCGATTTCGGCGCGGATGATCTGGAAATGCTCGAAACGGCGTGCGGCGATCAGGCCCGCATCGACGGCGGCGCGGAGTTCGCAGCCCGGCTCGGCGTCGTGGCGGCAGTCGCGGAAGCGGCATTGTCCGAGATAGGGGCGGAATTCGACGAAAGCGGTCTCCAGCGCCGTGGCATCGAGGTGGGCAAGGCCGAATACTTGTAGACCGGGGCTGTCGATGAGCCAGCCGTCGCCTTGCGGGTAGAGACGGGAGAATGTCGTGGTGTGGCGGCCGCTGTTGAGTGCGCCGGAGATTTCGGCCGTGGCCGCCGATGCTTCGGGCACCAAGGCATTGAGCAGGGTGGATTTGCCCATGCCCGACTGGCCGACGAGGATGCTGCGCTCGCGGTGCAGCCATGGCGCGAGTGTGTCCGCGCCCGCCAGCGCCGATAGTTCCAGTATGGGATAGCCGAGGGTGGCGAAAATTTGCAGCCGTTCGCGCGCCGCGGGCAGGCTGGCGGCAAGGTCGGCCTTGTTGAGTACGATCAGCGCGGAGATGTTTTCGCTTTCCGCCGCTGCCAGGCAGCGCGATATCAGCAGGCTGGAGAAACCCGGCTCGGGCGCGACGACGACGACGATGCGGCTGAGGTTGGCGGCAATCAGTTTTTGGCGGAACGCATCGGAACGCCACAACAGGTTGCGGCGCGGATGCAGGGTCTCGATGACGCCGAGTCCGTCGCCAGCGGGTGCGATGTCGACTTCGTCGCCGCAGGCATAGGCGTTTTTTTTGCCTCGTGTGTGGCAACGCATGGCGCCCATGGCGGTGCGCACTTCAAAGTGGCGGCCGAAAGCGGCTGCGATTACGCCGGAGAGGCGCGCCTCAGTGCGCGGCAGGGGAGATCGGCGGGCATTTTGTGACACAATCGCGGCCCTTGTGGTGTTTTATCGTTGCCGCGGCGCAGTCCGGCATGAGCGAAAAGGATCGAAAGTTATGGCACAAGACGCTAATCACATGATTTGGCTCGATCTTGAGATGACCGGGCTTGACCCCGGCCATGACCGCATCATCGAAATCGGCCTCATCATTACCAATAACGCTCTGGATATTGTTGCTGAGGCGCCGGTGATCGCGGTGCATCAGTCCGATGCTGTGCTCGATGGCATGGATGCGTGGAATAAAGGCACCCATGGCCGTTCCGGCCTGATCGAGCGCGTGCGCGCTTCCAGCATCACCGAGGCCGAAGCCGAGGCGATCATGCTGGATTTTCTTGCACAGTGGGTGCCCAAGGGGGTTTCTCCGATGTGCGGCAATACGGTATGCCAGGATCGCCGTTTCCTGGCGAACTACATGCCCAAGTTCGAGGCTTGGTTCCATTACCGCAACCTTGATGTTTCCACGCTCAAAGAACTCGCCAGGCGCTGGAATCCGGAAGTTCATAAAGGCGTCAAGAAGGCTGGCGCGCACACGGCGTTTGCCGATATCGTCGAATCCGTCGTCGAACTGCGCCATTACCGCGACACCTTCCTGAAATTGCCCTGAGATTGCCCTGAGATGCCGCGGCGGCCAATGCGCATTGTCCGTTCCGGCATCAGAGTTTTTCGAGCTGCGCGGATAGTTCCATCCAGTGCGTTTCAGCCTGTTCTATCCATTTTGCCAGTTCGCCCTGACGCTTGAGCAGTTTCTGCAATTGCCCGTGTGCGTCGTTGTTGGCGGCGTTGTAGAGCGCGGGGTCGGCGAGCTGGGTTTCGAGCAGTTCCCGTTCGTCTGCCCAAGCGGCCAGGTTTCTCTCGATTTGTTCGACTTTTCTGGTGAGCTGGCGGCGCGCCGTCAGCGTGGCCTGCCGTTCGGCCTCGGTCTGGAGGCGGATGGCGCGGCGGGAAGTGCGTCCGGCGGTGACTGTATTGTTCTTGCTGCGTTCGGCGCGGCGTGCCGCCAGCCAGATGCGATAGTCATCGATGTCGCCGTCGAAGTGTTGGAGACGGCCATCGTCGACCAGCAACAGGCGGTCGCAGCAGGCTCGCAGCAGGGCGCGGTCATGTGAGACCAGCACCATGGCGCCCTCGTATTCTTGGAGTGCGAGGGTGAGCGCGTGGCGCATTTCGAGATCGAGGTGATTGGCGGGTTCGTCGAGCAGCAGCAGGTTGGGGCGCTGCCAGATGAGGAGTGCCAGTGCCAGACGCGATTTTTCGCCGCCGGAAAACGGCCCGCAAGGCGTGGTGGCCGAGGTGGAGCGGCCATCCTTGCCGTCGCCGCGAAAGTCGAAACCGCCAAGGTAGTCGCGCAGATCTTGCTCGCGCGCGGCGGGGTCGAGCCTGATCATGTGCTGGAGCGCGGATTCGTCGGCGCGCAAAGTTTCGAGTTGGTGCTGGGCGAAGTAGCCGACCGCCAAGCCCTTGCCTTCGCGCCGTTGCCCTGCCGTGGGTTTCAGCAGCCCGGCCAGCAATTTGACCAGGGTCGACTTGCCTGCGCCGTTGCCGCCCAGCAGACCGATGCGCTCGCCGGGTCGCAGGCTGAGCTTGAGGTTTTCGAGGATGTGCGTTTCGCCATAGCCCACCGCGCCGTCTTCGATTTGCAGCAGAGGATCGGGCGCGGGCGGCGCTTCGCGGAACGAGAAGGTGAAGGGCGTATCGATGTGGGCGGCGGCGATCCGCTCCATGCGTTCCAGCGCCTTGATCCGGCTTTGCGCCTGGCGCGCCTTGGTGGCTTTGGCGCGAAAGCGCCGGATGTAGTCTTCCATGTGCGCGATGTCGCGCTGTTGGCGCTCGAAAAGCGCTTGCTGTTGGGCCAGGCGCTCGCCGCGCTGGCGCTCGAAATCGGAGTAAGCCCCGTAGTAGAGCGTGAGCCGCCCCTGTTCGATGTGCGCGATGCGTCCGACGCAGGCATCGAGGAATTCGCGGTCGTGCGAGATCATCAGCAAAGTGCCCTGATAGTCGCGCAGCCATTGCTCCAGCCAGATCACCGCGTCGAGGTCCAGATGGTTGGTGGGTTCGTCCAGCAGCAACAAATCGGAGCGGCACATCAGGGCTTGTGCGAGATTGAGCCGCATCCGCCAGCCGCCGGAGAATTCCGCCACCGCCCGGTCGGCATCGGCGGGAGCGAATCCCAGCCCGGCGAGTAGCGCCGCCGCGCGGGAGCGTGCCGCGTAAGCGCCGATTTCCTGCATGTGCGCGTACAGCCCGGCAATGCGCATGCCGTTGTGGGCTTCTTCTTCTTCGGCTTTTTTCAATTCCGTTTCGATGCGGCGCAGCTCAGCGTCGCCGTCGAGCACATATTCGATGGCCACCTGCGACAAGGCGGGCGTTTCTTGCGCGACATGGGCAATCACCCAGCCAGACGGCAACTCCAGATCGCCGCGATCCGGGAGTATTTGCCCGCGCAACAGGGCGAAAAGGCTGGATTTGCCGCTGCCGTTGGCGCCAGTAAGGCCGACTTTCCAGCCGGGGAATACTTGGAGCGATGCGCCTTCGATCAGGATGCGCGCGCCTCGGGCAAGGCGTAGATTGCGGAAACAGATCACACCTGGATTCGCGGAAGATAACGGAAGGCGCTATTCTACGCACACCTTGATATTTATTGGCATGCTATTTATGTTTGCTCGTTTCGTTTGGCCCGCTCATTTTCCATTTCGCATCCTTGCCTGCGCCCTTTTTGCCATGATGGCCATGCCGCTTGCCGCCGGAGGCGATGGCGGCGATGCGTCCGCGTCTGGCCGGCCAGAGCGCATCGAAACTTTGCGCGGCGAGGCCGAACGCTTGCGCGCCGAAGCCGATTCCGTCTATCAGGCGACAGAGGCTGCGTGCTACAAGCGTTTTCTGGTCAATAGTTGCATCGACGAGGCCAAGTCCGAGCGTCTGCTCACCGTTCGCCGGGCGCGTGAGCTGGAAGCCGAGGCGCATCGCCTGGACCTTGCCGAACGCAATCAGGCCGCGGCTGAAGCGGCAAAGAAGGCCGAAAAGCGCGCTGTCTTGTCGAGTTCGACTACTACCGCCAAACCGTCCCCCGATGTCGCCACGCCAGCGATGCCCCCCGAAGATGCCCGCGCATACAAGCCTGTCGCGCGTCAGGGCGCAAGCGCCAAAAAATCCCGCGAGCGGGCCGACAACGCCCGCAAGCGCGCCAACGCCCGCGCGAAGGCCGCCCGCCGCGACCGCGAACGGTACGATGCCCGCATCCGCGAACTCGAAGATAAGAAAGTGCGCGACTCGAATGGGCGTTGAGGTGCGGCGGCCGGCGTCCGTCGCAGGTCCAGGCAAGGCGGTATTTGCCAGCCGCCTGCGCAGGGAAGGAAGAAAGCCGCGGACAATTTCTATCCGTTCGGAGCGGGCTGTAGAAGCCCTTGATTCGATGGAGTAAAAAAACTCTGGTATCCAGCAAGATTTTCTGTACTATCCGGCAAAATTTTCTGTGCTATCCGGCCAAATCTTCTTTGGTATCCGGCAAAAAAATCTCAGCTATCCCGCCTCAAAATCTCTTGGTCTGAACCATGGAGCGACTTGATCGAGGGTTTCGGCCAGCGCGGCCCGCGCGGGCGGGATTCGGGCGGGTCTCAGTCGATTACGTCGATATTCGCGGGTGGCGAGAGAAATTCCAGCCGTGCCCGCAGTGCGCGCGTGACTTCGATCCGCCCGTCCGCCGCGATCCTCAGCGCGTGGTCGATGCCGAAATTGCGCGTTTGTTCGCGCCATCCGTCGCCCGCCAGATAGGCGGGCTTGCTGGCCGCGTCGGACAGGGTGCCTGCATCGGGCTGTGGCTTTACCAGCACGGTCAGCGCCTGGGTGGCGTGTGCGGGTTCGCCGGTGCGCGGGTCGAGCAGGTGGGCGTAGCGCAGGCCGTCGATCTCGAAATAGCGCTGGTAGTCGCCGGAGGTGCCTGTCGCTTCGCCGTCGTAGAGCGGCATCGTGGCCAGCGGCATGGGGTGGCGTGGATGCTGGATGCCTATCCGCCACGCTTGCCCGCCCTTGCTGCCCAAGGCGAGGATGTTGCCGCCGATGTTGATGAGTGCGTCGCGTATGCCTTGCTCGCGCAGGATGGCGGCGGCGCGGTCGAGCGCATAGCCCTTGGCGTAGCCGCCGAGGTCGATTTTGACCGCGGGGTTGCGGCTGGCAATACGCAGGCCATCGATGACGAGGTCGCTCATGCGCGGCTGCGCGGCTTTGAGCGCGGCCAGTTTTGCCGGATCGGGCCGAACCGGCGCGAAGCTGTCGGAATGAAAGCCCCAGAGTTCGATCAGGCCGCCCAGGGCGGGGTCGAACAATTCGCCGCTGCGGGCCGCCATTTGCTGGGCGTCGCGCAGCATGGCCGCCAGTTCGGGCGAGACTTCGAGGGATTCGCCGCGCGCGAGCGCATCGTTGAGCGCGGTCAGTTCCGACGCTTCCCAGGCATGGTAGCTGCGATGCAGGCGGTCGAATTCGCTCAGCACGGCGGCCATCGCGGCATCGGCGCGTTCGCGCTCGCTGCCGTGGCTGCTGCCGTAGACGGCTAGTTCCACCCGTGTGCCGAAGACGTAGGATTCGCGGTGAAAGACTTGTTTTCGCGCGCATCCGGCCAGCAACGCGCAGCAGATCAGCAGCAGGGCGAATGCGAATGCGTGCCGGCGGGGCGGGAAGATTTGAACGATTTCCCGCTGTTTGGGCTGAACAATTACTCCCCGTTCGGGCTTAACGATTCCCCCCCGTTCGGGCTGAGCTTGTCGAAGCCTGTGCTCCCACGAGCAATGCCCTTCGACAAGCTCAGGGCGAACGGTATTACAGAGTGATTCCTTCGTTTCAGGGCGAACGGTATTACGCGGCGATGCTTTCGTTTTCGTTCCGGGACCGTTCCGGCGGTCGTGCGGCGATTCCGTTTTCCGGAGACTTTTCAGGCGCACAAATGTTGTTCCAGCGTGCTGATGACCAGTCCCGCGACGTCGATGCCTTGCTGTTTGGCGATTTCGACCATGCAGGTCGGGCTGGTGACGTTGATTTCGGTGAGATGCCCATCGATCATGTCCAGCCCGACGATCAGCAATCCGCGCGACCACAGGATGGGAGCGAGAAAATCGGCGATTTCCCGCTCGCGCCTGGTCAATGGCGTGGCCACGCCGTGCCCGCCCGCAGCCAGATTGCCGCGCGTCTCGCCTTCGCGCGGAATGCGCGCCAGGGCGTAGGGGATGACTTTGCCACCTATGATGAGCACCCGCTTGTCGCCGTCGCGGATGCCCGATAGGTAGCGTTGCGCCATGATCGTGCGCTTGCTGTTGTCGGTCAGGGTTTCGACGATTACGTTGCGGTTGGGGTCTTTAGCGGTCACGCGGAATACTTGGCTGCCGCCCATGCCGTCGAGCGGCTTGAGCACGGTGTCGCCGATCTCGTCGATGAAGGCATGGATGCGGCCCGGCTCGCGCGCCACCAGCGTGGCGGTGGTGAATTGCGGAAATTCGGCGATTGCCAGTTTTTCGGAGTGGTCGCGCAGCGCGCGCGGGGCGTTGAATACGCGCGCGCCTGCGGCGGCGGCGCGTTCGAGCAGCCAGGTTGCGGCGATGTATTCAAAGTCGAATGGCGGGTCTTGGCGCATCAGTACCGCGCTGAAGCTGGAGAGTGGGCGAAATTCTTCCTGGCCCGCCTGGTACCAGTCGTAATCGTTGGCATACAGGGTGAGCGGTATGGCGCGCGCCGCGACAAGGCCGTCGCGCCAAGTGAGGTCTTCGCGCTGGATTGCCCAGGGCATGTGGCGGCATGAGGCGGCGGCGCGCATCATCGCGACGCTGGAGTCTTTGTAGGCTTTCAGGGTCGAGAGCGGGTCGATGATGAAGGCGATGTTTAGCGTTGTCATTGCTTGAATGTCCTCGTGTCAGGGCGCCGGGGCGGCTTTGGTCTCGGTTTCGGCGGCGGCCTTGTCGGGGTCGGTTTCTTCGATTTCGATCGAGGCTGCGAGCAGCGCCAGACGCGCGACTACGCCATAGACGTAGAAACGATTGGGAGCCGCGTCCGGAGATTGCCGGCAGTCGGGCGTGCAGCACGGCGTATCGAATGCCAGCGAGCGGAATTCCATGCCCGGCGCATTGAGGTTTTCGTCGCTGCCTCGCGCTGTGTGCACACGGTAAAAGCCGCCGACGACGTAGTGATCCATTGTGTAGACCACCGGCTCGGCGGCGGCGCCGTCTATGGTCTCGAAGGTGCGCACACCTTCCTGGATGATGACTTCTTCGACCGCCATTCCTTCTTTCACCACTGCCATTTTGTTGCGCTGGCGGCGGTTGAGGCCCACGACTTCAGAGGCGTCTTTTACCGTCATCACTCCCATGCCATAGGTGCCGGCATCGGCCTTGACGACGACGAAGGCTTCGTCGTCGATGCCGTACTCGCGGTACTTTTGCCGTATGCCGACAAGCATGGCATCGACTTGCGCGGCCAGGCATTCTTCACCGGCGCGTTCCTGGAAGTTGATGCCCTTGCATACGCGGAAGGCCGGGTTGATGCGCCAGGGGTCGATGCCGACGGCTTCCGAAAACGCCTGCAACACCTGTTCATACACCGCGGCGTGGCGCGATTTGCGGCGCACGTGCCAGCCCGCGTGCAGAGGCGGAATCAGCCATTGCTCGTCCAAGCCCTTGAGGATGCCGGGTATGCCGCCGGAGAGATCGTTGTTGAGCAGGATGGCGCAGGAGTCGAAGCCTCCCGCTACTCCCAGTTTGTTGCCTCGGCGTTCGAGCGGCTCCAGCGTGAGGCTCGTTCCGTCGGAGAGCATGAGCGTGGTGGGGGAGGTGATTTCGGGCAGCAGGCTGCCGAGGCGTACTTCCAGCCCGGTGAGGCGAAGTATGGTCGCCAGCCGCGCCACGTTTTGCAGGTAGAACTGGTTGCGGGTGTGGTTTTCGGGGATGAGCAGCAGGCGGCTGGCATCGGAGCACAAGCGTTCGACCGCCGCTTGCGCGGCCTGCACGCAGAGGGGCAGGGATACGGGGGCGAGGTTGTTGAAGCCGCCGGGAAACAGGTTCATGTCGATGGGCGCGAGCTTGAAGCCGGCATTGCGCAAGTCGACCGAGCCGTAAAACGGCGGCATGTGGCCGCGCCATTGCTCGCGGAACCATCGCTCTATTGCGGTGGAGCGGTCGAGAAACTGGCGCTCCATTTCGATGAAAGGACCTGAAAATGCGGAGGGAATGCGGAGATCCATGAATGCCTCTTGCCGTGCGGCAGCCGTTATCGTTCAAACGCATGATCTTATTACAACTGGGATGGCGCGTCCTGCCTGCTTTCGGAGCCGTCCGTTTTGGGCCGCGCCATATCCGGCTTTTGCGAGTCGCGCAGCAGGGCGGCGGCGGCGAAACCGTTGACGAGGCCGAACAATACCGCAGCGCCGCCCAGAAGCGGCGCAAGGTAGAACACGCCGTCGTGCGGCGTCAGCCACAGGCGGGCGATCAGGAGTTGCGCGCCAATATGGGCGAAGGCGGCAAGTATGCTGTGACTGACCGGCCCGAACCAGCGGCGCGGCAGCCGGATTGCGCCGCCCAGCGCGATAAGGCTGGCCAGCGCGCCGCCGAGGCTCAGGAAAAACCCCGGCGCGAGAAATTGCCCCAGGAGCAGGCTGGCGGCGAATACGCGCAGCAATGATACCCATGCCGCTTCGCGCCAGCCCCAGCGCGCCAGCACTGCCAGGGTGACGATGTTGGCAAGCCCCGGTTTAATGCCGGGCAGCGGCAGGGGAATGGCCGCTTCGGCTACGGTCAGTGCGATGGCTGCCGCCGCGTGGCGCGCAATGCGGCGGTCTTCGGCGCTGGATTTCAGTTCAATAACTGAGCGAGTCAAAGTCTCCCCCCCGTCCAGTCAATATCAGGCTGACTTCGTTGGGCGCGCAGATGGCAACCGCGCCAGCGCGGCTCAGCCAGCCTTGGCGCACACAGTACTGGCGCGGGCCGGGGTCGGCGGCGACGCGGGCGCGGCCGGGTTCGATTTCGATCACGGTCGCGCCGAGCGGGCCGGGCACGGCAATGCGCCGCGGCTGGGAAAGCTTGGCTTCGGCAAAGATTTTGCCTCCGGCGCGCACGATAACGCCATCCGCCGCGCCGCCGCGCCACAGGTTGAATCCGGCGTAAACACATAGCGCGATCCCCGCCGCCGCGACGAGATAGTCGCCGGGCCGCAGCAGCCCGCGCCATGCGCCGGGCGGGCGCATCAGACCGCCGCCGCGCCGCTGGCGTCGCTTGCCCGCCGCTCCATTGCGCGATGGCGAACGAGTACGCGGCAGGTGGCGCGGAAAGCCTCGGTGAGGTGCTCGGCGATGTAGATCGAGCGGTGCTGCCCGCCCGTGCATCCTATGGCGACGGTGAGATAGCTGCGGTTGTCGCGGATGAAATCCGGCAGCCAGGCGGCGATGAAGCGCCGGATGTCTTCGATCATGCGCCCGACTTCGGGCAATTGCGCAAAGTAGGCGATGACTTCCGGATCGTGACCGGTTAGCGGACGCAGTTGCGGATCGTAATAGGGATTGGGCAGGCACCTGACGTCGAACACCATGTCGGCATCGAGCGGAATGCCGTATTTGAAGCCGAAGGACTGGAACATCAGGCTCAGCCCTTCGCCCGCTTCGGCCTCGACGAAGTCCTTCACCCTGTTGCGCAGGGTGTTGGGGTGCATGTCGCTGGTGTCTATCCGGTGGCCGAGCAGGAAGATTTCGTCGAGCATTTCGCGCTCGCAGCAGATCGCTTCTTTGAGCGACATGTTTTCTCCGGCCAGCGGATGGCGGCGGCGGGTTTCGGAGAAGCGGGCGATCAGCGTATCGTCGCGCGCATCGAGAAAGATGCAGCGCAAGTCTTCGGCAAGTTCGCGCAAGGCCGCCATCTGGCGCGGCAATGCGGCGACGCTTTCGCCGGAGCGTACATCGACCGATACGGCAATGCGGCAGTAGCCCGTGCCGCGCAGGGTTGCGACCAGTTGCGGCAGCAGCATGGACGGCAGGTTGTCGACAACGTAATACCCGGCGTCTTCAAGCACCTTGAGCGCGATACTCTTGCCCGAGCCGGAAAGACCGCTTATCAGGACGAGTTGCATGGCCGCGTGGAACACAGGGGAAAATCGATGGGCGCACTATACGGGCCGCGCCCGCCCCTGTCATGTGTTTTTCGCCAGGTTTGGGGC
>JAIRWW010000324.1 GCA_031268685.1 Azoarcus sp. | reverse complement strand
GCAGCAGTCCGCACAAGAGTTCGGCCATTTCGACTTCGGCAGCCGTCGGCGCACCGAAAGACAGCCCCTTGAGCGCCGCGGCGCGCACCGCCTCCACGATGGCGGGATGGGCGTGCCCGGTGATAGCCGGCCCCCAGGAACCGACGTAATCAATATAAGCGCGTCCTTCAGCATCCCACACCCGCGCGCCTTCGGCGCGTTCAATGAAGCATGGCGTGCCGCCGACCGAACGGAAAGCGCGTACCGGCGAATTGACGCCGCCTGGAATATATTGCCGGGCCTTGGCAAAAAGAATTTCGTTTTGCTTGCTCATCGTAAGGTCGCCTTTTTACGCCAAAGACATTTATGCACATCTCGCATGACGCCGTCACGGCGCACTGCACATACAATGCGCGTAAACGTGGCGCGGGTCGTTCCAGGACATCAGCGCCTTGATGTCCGCGGAAAGCCGGTCGACAAACTGGCCGGCCGGAGAGGGCGCGGCGGCATCTCCTGTTGCGAGGAGTTGTTGCAACAAGCGGCGCATGGGCGGCAACTGCGGCGTCGGCCAGATCACCGTGTAATTACTCAGGCCAGCGCGCCCGGCGGCGGCGGCGAGCGCGGCATCGAAGCCGCCAAGGTGGTCGACGAGGCCGATGTCGACCGCTTCCGCGCCGCGCCATACCCGGCCGCGGGCAATGCGGTCGACATCTTCCGGCTTCATCTTCCGCGCCTGGGCAACGATGCCGAGAAAGCGGCGGTAGACATGTTCGGTCGAAAGTTGCAGGGCCATTCCAGCTTCCGGGGAAAGCGGCTGGCGTGGGTCGAGCGCCCCGGCGAACGGGCCGGTGCCGACGCCGTCCACGGTCAGCCCGAGACGGCCCATCGGCTCGGCAAACTCGGGAAACATGCCGAATACGCCGATAGAGCCGGTGATCGTGCTTGGTTCGGCAAAAATTTCATTTGCTCCGGCGGCTATCCAGTAACCGCCAGAGGCCGCCACAGAACTCATCGAGGCGACTACCGGCTTGACTTGCCGGGTGAGTTCGAGTTCGTTGCGGATGACCTCGGATGCCCAGGCGCTGCCGCCGGGGCTATCGATACGAACGACGACAGCCTTGACTTTGTCATTTTCGCGCGCTTCGCGGATCAGGCTGGCGAAGCTGTCGCCGCCGACGCCGTCGGCTTGCTGCTCGCCGTCTGTGATCGCGCCCTGAGCCACCAGCACGGCAATTTGAGCAGGCGCTTCGGGGCGCGCATGACGAATGGCGGCGAGATAGTTTTGCGTGCTGATGTGACGAAAATCTTCGCCGTCCCCGGTTTCGCCCAGCCGTTCCCGGATTGCGGCATACCATTGCCCTCGGGTGGAAAGACGGTCGACGAAGCCGCCGTCTTGCGCCGCCTTGGCGCTATCGCCATCGGCTGTCTTGAGAACGTCATGGTAGCTCTGAACATAGTGATCGAAGCGGGCCGCGTCGAGCTTGCGCGCCGTGACGACGTCTTCTCGGAAATGTTCCCACAAGCCGCCAAGCAGAAGGCGCGTGGATTCACGGTCTTCGTCCGACATATTGGCCCTGGTGAAAGGCTCGATGGCGGATTTGTATTCGCCCACGCGGAAAGTGTGAACCTTGATGCCCAGCGAGGCCAGCGCATTGCCGTAGTAAGTGGGATAGCGTGCAAGCCCCTGTATCAGCGTGTAGCCATCCGGGGCGAGATGCACCTCATCGGCAATCGAGGCGAGGTAATACTGCCCCTGGGAATACCGCTCGCCGCGCGCTAGCACCTGTTTGCCCGCGGCCTTGAATTCGGCGATGGCCTTGCGCAACTCGCCCAGCTTGGAAAGCCCGGCGCTTTCGAGATCGTCGGTTTCGAGCACGAGCAGTCTGATGCGCGGATCGTCGCGCGCGGCGCGCACGGCTTCGAGCAGGCCGGGCAGCACGGTTTCTTCTTCGTCGTCGCCAGCCAGGAGGGCGAGCGACGGGTCGGACACGCTTTGTTCGACCAGATTGCCCGCCGGGCGCACGAGCAGGGCCGCGCCTTCGGGCACAGACGGGGCGGGTCGCATCAGAGTCGCGATCAGCGCCAGAAGCACGATCAGCAAAACAAGGTTGAGGGCGATGCGGCGCGCGCAGTCGACGATGCGCCATACGATGCGAAACAAACGGAGGATGAATTTGGATAGTCCGCCAATCATGGCAATTCCTTTTTTATTGTTGCGGGCGCTGGAAAACCAGATCCCATACACCATGCCCGAGTTGAAGTCCGCGGTTCTCGAACTTTGTCAGTGGCCTGTGTCCGGGCCGGGGCGCGAACCCCTGCGCGGTGTTTTTCAACTCGCTCGACGACAGCGCGTCGAGCATCCATTCAGCGTAATTTTCCCAGTCTGTGGCGCAGTGGAGATAAGCGCCGGGGGCGAGCTTGCGCGCGATGAGTGCGACGAACCAGGGCTGTATCAGGCGGCGCTTGTGGTGGCGCGCCTTGCGCCATGGATCGGGAAAGAAAACATGTACGCCGTCGAGCGCGCCGTCGGCGATCATGTCGTGCAGCACTTCGACCGCATCGTGCTGCACGATGCGCAGGTTGGCAAGGTCGTTCTCGGCGATGCGCTTGCACAGCGCGCCGACGCCGGGGCCATGTACTTCAATGCCGAGATAATCGATCTCGGGATGATCGGCGGCGATCCGTGCAGTAGTTTCGCCCATGCCGAAGCCGATTTCGAGGATTTTCGGCGCATTGCGTCCGAAGGCCGCCGCGAGGTCGAGCGGTTCGGGCCGGTAGGCGATACCGATTTTCGGCATCACCTCATCGATGTAGCGCCGCTGCGCTGGCGACATATGGCCCTGTCGCAGCACGAAACTGCGAATCGAGCGGCTCGAAAAGCGATGCGCCGTGGCGGCGTCCGCATAGTCGCCGGAGCCGGAGCCGAGGTCTGGATATTCCAACGCTGTGCCGCTCACGAACCTATCAACCCCGCCGCTGGCGAACTGGGGTCGGCGGCGTAAGGCTTTTTCGCCATTCGTCCCGCCAGAAATGCCTCGCGTCCGGCCTCCACAGCTTTTTTCATTGCACCGCCCATGCGCACAGGGTCTTGCGCATGAGCGATAGCGGTATTCATCAGCACGCCGTCGCAGCCCAGTTCCATGGCGATGGCGGCATCCGAGGCCGTGCCGACACCAGCATCGACGATGACCGGCACTTTTATGCGGTCGACGATCAGCGCAAGGTTCCACGGATTCAGAATGCCCATCCCCGAACCGATCAGCGAAGCCAGCGGCATGATCGCTGCGCAGCCGAGGTCTTCAAGCATCCGGGCCTGGATGGGGTCGTCGGCGCAATAGACCATGAGATCGAACCCATCCTTGATCAATATTTCGGCGGCTTTCAGAGTTTCGGGCATGTTAGGGTAAAGCGACAGCGGGTCGCCGAGCACTTCGAGCTTGACCAGTGCCCGTCCGTCAAGCAACTCGCGTGCCAGCCGCAAAGTGCGCACGGCCTCGTCGGCGGTGAAACATCCGGCGGTGTTGGGCAAGAGGGTGAAGCGCTCTGGCGGCAGCACATCAAGCAAATTGGGTTCGCCCGGATGCTGTCCGATATTGCTGCGGCGGACAGCCACAGTGACGATTTCCGCCCCGCAGGCATCGAGCGCCGCCCGCGTCTGCGTGAAATCCTTGTACTTGCCGGTGCCGGCCAATAAACGGGAATGGTAATTCCTGCCCGCGATCGTTAAAAAATCGTCCATTTTTGGGAATGAGAAAGAAAAATCAGCCGCCGCCGACGGCCACGACGATTTCCAGCACATCGCCTTCGGCAAGCGCCGCGTCAGCGTGCCGCGCGCGTGGCACGATTTCGCCATTGCGCTCGACAGCCAGACGCACGCCAGTCAGGCCGCGTCCTTCAAGCAGGGTCAGCACACTTGCATCCACTGCGACGCTTACTGGCTGGCCATTGACGGTAATGTGGATCATGCGGCAGAAGGGGAAACGGGTTGCAGGCTTGCGTTTGTCTGGAAAGCTGTTGATCTTAGCACGGTATGCGAAAGCCGCCTTTGTTGTGCAGGAGCAACATGAAGTGCATTAGTGTGCGTAGTTTTCGTATTTGGGCTTGCGCAAACCCTTAGCGACTTTGCACAATCACCGGTAACTTCTCGCCCGAGAGGTCCAGTTGGGCTCTTGCCGCCGGTGGGAGCGCCGATTCAACTTGAGGAGAAATACATGCAAAAGAAACTGATCGCGCTAGCCGTTGCTGGTCTTGTGTC
>JAIRWW010000238.1 GCA_031268685.1 Azoarcus sp. | reverse complement strand
TTGCGCACGGCGCTGACGGTTGCCGTCAGCCTGGCCCAGATCGGCGAATTTTCTTTCATCCTCAGCCAGTTGGGGGTGGATCTCGGGCTGTTGTCCAAAGAGGGCATGAGCTTGATCCTCGCCGCTTCCCTGATCGCAATCGCCATCAATCCCCTGCTTTTCGCGGCCATCCCGGCCTTGCAACGCTGGCTGCTCGACCGCTACGAACTGGCGCGCCGCCTCGACCGGCGCGAAGCGCCCTTCACCCAGTTGCCAATGGACACCGACCGCAAGTTTCTTGAAGGACAGGTCGTGCTGGTAGGGTATGGCCGCGTCGGACAGCGCATCGCCACTTCGCTCGTGAAGCACGGCATTCCTTTTGTGATCGCAGAGCAAAACCGCGAATGCGTTGAAAAATTGCGCAAACAAGGCGTCGCGGCTGTCTGCGGCGACGCCGCCGAAGCCGCCGTGCTTATCCAGGCTCACATCGCCAAGGCTGCAATGCTGGTGATAGCGACGCCTTTGCCCCTGGACGTGCACAAGATGGCCGAAACCGCACGCACACTGAACCCGAGCGTCGAAATCGTGGTGCGTACCCACAATGATGAAGAGAAACAATCCCTGCGTGACGAAGGCATCGGTGCGGTGTTCTTCGGCGATGAGGAACTCGCCCTGAGCATGAGCCACCATGTGGTAGAGCGTTTTTTGCCGGGCGCGCAGGCCAACGGACGGCAGCTTGCCATGGCAGAAACATGACTCACTCCACCAACAGGGCAAACCGCCCGCCACTGACTGTTTTACGCTCGGGCTTGTTCGCCCTGTACTCCCTGGCGGCATGCGTTTTCGCCAACGCCGCCGAACCACTGCCGGCCCTGGGCGCCAGTACCGAAAACCTGACGGTTTCCGGGCTTTCCTCTGGCGGATTCATGGCTGTGCAGTTCCACGTCGCCAATTCGGCGCTGGTGCGCGGGGCGGGTGTGCTTGCGGGCGGGCCGTATTATTGCGCGCAGGGCAGCACCGCCAAGGCGCTTTCGTCGTGCATGTCGCCCAATTTTCTCCTGCCCATACCCAAGCCGGAAGTTTTGCGCGGAGAAGTGGAAAAGCAGGCGGCGGCGCACCGCATCGATGCGCCCGCCAATTTGGCCGAAAGCCGCGTCTGGCTGCTTTCTGGCGGGAAAGACTCGCTTGTGAAAGACACGGTGGTGGATGCCGCCCGTATTTTCTATCTGAAATGGCTGCCCAAATCAGCCATCGTTTATGAGCGCCTGCCCGGCGCCGGCCACGCCATGATTGCGCCACAGGCGAAAGGCGCAGGCGCATGCGAGGCAACAGCCCCGCCCTATATCAACCACTGCGGCGATTTCGATGCCCCGGGCCGCCTGCTCACACATTTATTGGGCAAGCTGCATGCGCCCGCGCCTGCTGCGAGCGGAGAGTTGATCGCATTTGAACAAGGCGAATTCGCCAAACCGGAAACAGGTATGGCAAATACTGCTTATGTTTATCTTCCCGCCGCTTGCCGCCAGGGCGGCTGTCGCATACATACGGCATTCCACGGCTGCCGCCAGAACGCCGAGGCGGTGGGCGAAACCTGGGTGCGGGAATCCGGCTACAACCTGTGGGCCGAAAGCAACCGGCTGATCGTGCTCTATCCGCAGACGGCGTCTGCCAAAGCGCCGAACGGATGCTGGGATTGGTGGGGCTATACCGGAGCTGGCTATCATCTCCAGTCCGCGCCGCAAATCGACGCCGTGCGGCGCATGATCGAACGGCTGGCGGCAAAGCCGAAGCCGAAGCCGTAAAGACATAGCATGGATTTGGGCCGGGGCCGGGGCTGGAGCAGGACATTTTCCAGAACGCCCAAAAAACGCGCCCAAGGCCAGCATGCCGTGACACCCATATTGCCGTCCTGTTAGCGAATCAAACCAAACCCGCGCGCCGTTTCGTGCCGCAGGTGGGATAATTCGGCGAATTTTACTGTATGTCCATGGACGCCTTGCCCGAACTTCTCCCCGCTCCCGCCCCCGATCTTGCCGCGCTCGCGCATGCTCTCGGACCGCTCGCGCCAGCTTTCGGCATCCGTTGGGTGGAGCATTGCGGTTCGACCAATTCCGCGTTGCTGGAAGCGCCTCCGGAAGACGAGGGCAAAATACATGTGCTTGCCGCAATCAGGCAAACCGCCGGACGCGGGCGGCGCGGGCGGCAATGGCTGGCGTGGCCGGGGGCCAGCCTTACCTTTTCCGTGCTCTGGCGCTTTGCCCCGGCCTCGTCCGCGCCCGCCGGGCTGTCGCTGGTCGTCGGGCTGGCCTTGGCGCGCGCGCTGGAAAAACTCGGTGTGCCCGCAGTCGCGCTCAAGTGGCCGAACGATGTGCTCGCGCATGGCGCGAAACTCGCCGGCGTGCTGGTGGAATTGCTGCCGGGGCGGTACGCCGCGCCCGCGGCTGTGATCGGCATCGGTCTCAACATGCGCCTGCCTGCCGATGCCGTCATTCCCGGCCAGCCGGGCGGCGTTACCGATCTTGCCCGCGAGATGGGCGAGCCGCCCACCCGCGAACATTTGCTTGCTGCCATTCTCGCCGAACTGCACCCCATGCTTGCCACTTACGAGCGCGCAGGCTTCGGATTGTTGAAAAACGCCTGGCAGCAGCGCAACGCCTTCGCCAACCTGCCGGTGCGGATAAGCGGCGAGGGCGCGGATATTGCCGGAATCTGCCTGGGCGCAGATGAAGACGGCGCGCTGCTCGTGCGCGACGCTGCCGGGGTGCGCCGCGTCCTTGCGGGCGAGGTTTCCCTGAGGCCCGCATCATGATGCTGCTGATCGACGCAGGCAACAGCCGGGTAAAGTGGCGTCTCGTCGGCGAGAGCGTTTCCGCTTCGGGCGCCTGCACGCACGATGCCACCGGCGAACTGGCGGCATGCATCGAAACGCCGGGCATCACCCGCGCACTGGGCTGCAACGTCGCGGGACCTGCCAAGGGCGATGCGCTGACGGCGCTTCTGGCCCGCCGGGGTCTTGCGCTGGAGTGGATCGGCGCGGGCGCGCAACGCTGCGATGTGCGCAACATGTACATCCATCCGGCACGGCTCGGCGCCGACCGCTGGGCTGCCTTGATCGGCGCACGCGGCATCCACCCCCACGGCGCGCTGGTTGTCATGGCCGGTACAGCAACCACGCTGGACATCCTGACCGCCGATGGCCGTTTTGCCGGCGGCCACATCATGCCGGGTATGTCGCTGATGCGGATGGCGCTCAGCGGCGGCACTGCAAAGCTATCGCCCATGGGCGGACGCTACCGCAGCCAGCCGCGCGATACCGCCGATGCCATCGTCTCGGGCTGCCTCAACGCACAGGCGGGCGCCATCGAGCGCGTTTTCCTCCATTTGGACGACCCGCGCGCCATTTGCCTGCTGAGCGGCGGCAGCGCCGATGAGATCGCGCCCTTGCTGGATATTCCGTTTCAACGGGTCGAAAACCTCGTCCTCGACGGCTTGCACCGGATCGCACGGGCCGCCTGACACATCATGACAACATTACGTTTCCTCTCCATCCTTTTTCTCTTGCTCAACATCCTGGTTTTTGCCGCCGCGCGCGGCTGGCTCGGCTTCGCCCAGCAGCCATACAACACCGATCCGGAGCGGGTCAAGCAGCAGGTTCATCCAGATCGCATCAAGGTTCTCGGCCAGACGCAACCAGACCAGTCCAGCGCAACGCCCAAGGCTCCGCCCGCCGCAATGCCCGAAGCGCCGCCGCCGCCGCCCGCCCAGACATGCCTGGCATGGAGCGGCCTCAACGCCTCACAAAACAACCGCCTGCTGTCGCTGTTCCGCGCCGCGGGCATCCAGGCCAAAGAGCGGGACATAGAAACACAAGCAGCATGGAAGGTACGCCTCCCGCCCCTGCCCACCCGCGAAGCCGCCGAAATTCTGACGGACTCCCTCGCCGATCTGGGCATTGAAAGAACATCGCTTCTGATCGAGGAGGCCAGCCCCAGGAAATTCGCCATTTCGCTCGGCGTATTCTCCAACAAGGCAAACGCCACGCGCTATCTCGAAACCGTCAAGTCCAAGGGGCTTCATAACGCCGAAATCGAAGTCCGCAGCACAAGCGAACGCCACATCGAGGCCACGACCGTTCCGGCAACGGCTGAAGCCGTCCTTGCCGGGCAAGTTTTCGCCAAACGCCACAAGCCGTGCCTGCCATGAGTGAACGCGCCCTCTTGATCGGTCTCACCGGCGGCATAGGCAGCGGCAAGAGCGCGGCGGCGGCGCGCTTTGCCGGACATGGCATCACGGTCGTCGACACCGACGCCATCGCCCACGAACTGACCGCCCCCGGCGGCACGGCGCTGCCTGCCCTGCGCGCCGCCTTCGGGCACGCGGTCATGGCCGGAGACGGCGGACTCGACCGCGCCCAAATGCGCGCGCTCGTCTTTGCCAACCCCGCCGAACGCGCCCGGCTCGAAGCCATACTGCATCCGCTGATCGAAGCCGAAAGCCTGCGCCGCTGCACCGGCGGTTCCCGCCCCTATGTGATCGTCGATGTCCCCCTGCTGGTAGAGACAGGGCGCTGGCGCGCGCGCTGCAACCGCGTTTGCGTGGTCGACTGCCCCCGCGAAATGCAGATCGCCAGAGTCGCGGAACGCAACGGCCATTCGCGCACCGAAAT
>JAIRWW010000207.1 GCA_031268685.1 Azoarcus sp. | reverse complement strand
GCCGCGCCCTGGGCCGCGCTTTTCATCGCCCCAGCCGGATTCGCCGCGCTGGCATGGCTGACCGCGCGGTTTTTCCCCGGCACGGAAGGCAGCGGCATTCCACAGGCCATCGCGGCTTCGTTGACCGAAAATCCCGGCGTGCGCAGGCAGTTTTTATCGCTCCGCCTCGCTATCGCCAAAGTCTTTCTGACGCTCGGGGGTCTTTTCGTCGGCGCTTCCATCGGCCGCGAAGGCCCGTCGGTGCAGGTCGGCGCTTCCGCCATGCACATGCTCGCCGGAGGCCGCTTCGGCCATATCGCGCCGAGCCGCGATCTGATCGCCGCGGGCGCGGGCGCGGGCATCGCCGCCGCGTTCAACACGCCGCTGGGCGGCATCATGTTCGCAATCGAAGAAATGTGCCGCTATCGCGCCTTCCGTGGCAACAGTACAACACTGATCGCGGTCATTCTCGCCGGTCTGATGTCGCTGGCAATACTGGGCAATTACACCTATTTCGGCCATACCGACGCAGGCACCGGACTGGGCTGGCCCGGCGGCGTATGGCCCGTGCTGGCGGCGGGCATCCTCGGCGGTCTTTTCGGCGGCGGCTTCGCCCGCCTTCTGATCGCATCCTCGCGCGGCCTGCCCGGCCCAGCCGGAGAATTCGCCCAACGCCGACCCATCGCTTTCGCCGCCGCCTGCGGATTTGGCACTGCCTTGCTCGGACTGGCGAGCGGCGGCCTCATCTACAGCACAGGCTACGCCGAAACGCGCGCCGCGCTCGAAGGCGCAGCACGCCTGCCGCTGTATTTCATGCTCTTCAAAATGGCTGCCATCTGGCTGGCTTTCGCCGCGCGCATTCCCGGCGGCATGTTCGCCCCGGCGCTCGCCGTCGGCGCGGGCTTGGGCACGATCATCGCAACGCTGCTGCCGGAGATACCCGCCGAAAACCACGCCGCCTTTCTCGTCCTCGGCATGGTGGGTTTCCTGGCGGCCATGACGCAGTCGCCCATCACCGCTTTCGTCATCGTCATGGAAATGACCGACAACCACCAGATGCTGCTCCCGCTCATGGCTGTCGCCGCCATCGCCTACGGCATTTCCAGGTCGGTCTGCCGCGTGCCGCTCTACCATGCGCTGGCCATGCCCGCGCTCTACCGCGCTGAACGCAAGCTGCGAGCGCAGGACGCTGCCGCGTCCAACGCTCACTCGATGCAATGATCCAGATCGAAGCCCGCGCCATCGTCCAGTCCAAGCGTCCCGGCCAGCCACGGCAACACATCCCGCAGCCGTTCGGGCAATGTCCAGGGCGGATTCACAATGTAAAGCCCGCTGCCGGACATGCCGAAACCATCCCTGGGCGCGCGGCGCACGCGCAGGCGCACGTCCAGCCAGTTCTTCGCCCCGAGTTTCGCCAGCCGCGCCGGAAGCAGGCGTGATTCCGGGCGCGCCAGCAATGGATACCAGATCGCGCAACAACCCGTAGCGAACCGGCGCAGGGCCGCGGCGAGCGCCTCGGCCACATGCCGGTAATCGCTTTTGACCTCGTAGGAAGGGTCAATGAGAGTCACGGCGCGCCGCCCTGGCGGCGGCAACAAGGCGGCCAGCCCCGCCAGCCCGTCGCTGCCATGAACATGGGCGCGGGATGTGCCGCCAGCGAAAGTCCGTTGCAGCGTCTGCAAATCCGCCGGATGCCGCTCGAACAAATGCAGGCTGTCGCGTTCGCGCGCGAAAGTCATCGCCAGCGCGGGCGAGCCGGGATAAACCGATAGCCGCCCGCCCGGATTGAACTGGCGCACAGCATTCATATAAGCCGCCATCGCCCCGGGATGATCGGAGCGCGTCCAAAGCCGCCCTATTCCTTCCGAGAACTCCGCCGTTTTGCTTGCCGTCTCGCTCTCCAGCGAGTAACAGCCAGCGCCCGCGTGCGTGTCTATGTACGTCCAGGGCTTTTCTTTTTCGTTGTAGTAGGCAAGCAATTCGGCAAGCACGAAATGCTTGAGGACATCGGCGTGATTGCCGGCATGGAAAGCGTGGCGGTAACTGAGCATGGGAATGGGGGCGCGGCAAGGACATTGAATGTTAGCGCGCATGATGCGCCTGCCCTGCCCCGTGCACAAAGCGATCGCATGAACAAAGCGATCGCATATCCACGATCAGCCCTGGAAAGATCATTGGCGGCGTGTTCGAGCCTGCGGGCGGATTGCCATCGTCCCGCCAGACAGCCTGCCGAATATGGTGTAAATACCTGAACCAAAGCCGCTCCAGCGCCCTTGCCGCCTCGCGTTCGATCAACTGGATTGCCGCTTCACGCGCTGCGCGGCGGGAAGGATTAGAATCCGGGGCTTTCCATGACTGCCCGGAGCGCCTCATGCCGCAGTACCGTTCCCACACATCCACTTCTGGCCGCAACATGGCTGGAGCGCGCGCGCTATGGCGCGCCACCGGCATGAAAGACGAGGACTTCGGCAAACCGATTATCGCCGTCGCCAACAGCTTTACCCAATTCGTGCCCGGCCATGTGCATCTGAAAGACCTCGGGCAACTTGTGGCGCGCGAGATCGAGGCCGCAGGCGGCGTAGCGCGGGAGTTCAACACCATAGCCATCGACGACGGCATCGCCATGGGGCATGGCGGCATGCTTTATTCGCTGCCTTCGCGCGACTTGATCGCCGATTCGGTGGAATACATGGCGAACGCCCATACCGCCGACGCGCTGGTGTGCATTTCGAACTGCGACAAGATCACGCCGGGCATGCTGATGGCAGCCTTGCGGCTCAATATCCCGGCTATTTTCGTCTCCGGCGGGCCGATGGAAGCGGGCAAACTCAAGTGGGAAACGCGCTTGCTGTCGCTCGATCTCATCGACGCGATGGTGAAGGCGGCGGACAAAAACTGCACGGACTCCGAAATCGAAGCGGTCGAGCGGGCAGCCTGTCCGACCTGCGGCTCGTGCTCCGGCATGTTCACCGCCAATTCGATGAACTGTCTCACCGAGGCGCTGGGTTTATCGCTGCCGGGCAACGGTACGCTGGTGGCGACACACGCCGACCGCGAACACCTGTTCCGCGAAGCCGGGCGGCGCATCGTCGAAATGGCGCGGCAATATTACGAACACGATGACGAATCCGTGCTGCCGCGCTCGATCGCGCGCTTCGAGGCGTTCGAAAACGCCATGAGCCTCGATGTGGCAATGGGCGGCTCGACCAACACCGTGCTGCACCTGCTGGCCGCCGCGCGCGAGGCGGGGGTGGATTTCACCATGAAGGACATCGACCGCCTGTCGCGGCGCGTGCCCTGCCTGTGCAAAGTCGCCCCGGCAGTGAGCGATGTGCATGTCGAAGACGTGCATCGCGCGGGCGGCGTCATGGGCATCCTCGGCGAACTCGACCGCGCGGGCCTGATCCATCGCAAGGTTCCCACCGTGCATACCTCGTCCATGGGAGATGCGCTCGCGCGTTGGGACGCAATACAGGCGCACGACAACGCCGTTTTCGATTTTTACCGCGCCGCGCCCGGCGGCATACCGAGCCAGAAGGCGTTCAGCCAGGATCGGCGCTGGCCCGAACTCGATCTCGACCGCTCCCGCGGCGCTATCCGCGACCGCGCCAATGCATTCAGCGCGGATGGGGGGCTGGCGGTACTTTTTGGCAACATCGCGGAAAAAGGCTGCATCGTCAAAACAGCCGGGGTCGATGAGTCGATCTGGAAATTTTCCGGCAAAGCGAGAGTCTTCGAGAGCCAGGAAGAAGCCGTCGAGGGCATTCTCGATGGCAAAGTCCAGGCGGGCGATGTAGCCGTCATCCGCTACGAAGGCCCGAAGGGCGGCCCCGGCATGCAGGAGATGCTTTATCCGACGAGCTACCTCAAATCGCTCGGACTCGGCAAGCAATGCGCGCTGCTGACCGACGGGCGATTTTCCGGCGGCACCTCGGGCTTGTCCATCGGCCACGTTTCGCCCGAAGCCGCATGCGGCGGCGCCATCGCCCTCATAGAAGATGGCGACATCATCGAAATCGACATTCCCGGGCGCAGCATACGGCTGGCGGTCGACGACGGCGAACTCGCCAAGCGCAAGGCGGCCATGACGGCGCGCGGCAACGCGGCGTGGAAGCCGGTCAAGCGCAAGCGCGCGGTTTCGGCGGCACTCCAGGCTTACGCGGCGCTTACCACGTCCGCCGACACAGGCGCAGTGCGCGATGTCACCCAATTGCAAGGCTGAAAATGCGCCGCCCAAGCCTTCCCCCAGCAAACCCAACAATGGAACACGCCGCGGCCCTTCCGCTTGAGCCTGTATAAGCCGTTGATTCCATGAAAATACCATCCGAAAAGCCCGGCACGAACGCTATCCCTTGCCATGCATCTAAACGGTATTGCCCGTGACCCGCTATTCCCCTGGAGGCGCAAATCGTGTATTTTCAAAAGCTTGCCCTTAGCTATTCAGGTAATGTCCACATGCGCCGGTAAAGCGTCAGCACCGTCGCATACCGCTCCGATTTTCCGATTTTCATTCAGCCCTCTGCCATGGACGCCGAATTCACCCGTCTCGAAACACAACTCGAACAACTAATCAGCATGTACGCGGCGCTCCGCGGCGAAAACCGGGAACTGCGCACGCATAAATCCCGGCTGGAAGCCGAAAACCGCCTGCTGATGAGCAAGGTCGATCTGGCCGCCGAAAAACTCGAAGCCGTGCTTGCCAGGCTGCCGCAATGAAAGGAGAGGCTGCAATGAAAGAAAAGGCCGCGCCAAAGAATGAGGCCGAGGCGCTCGACATCAACCTTTTGGGCAAGGATTACCATGTGTCTTGCACCGCCAACGAAAAAGAGGGACTGCTCGAAGCGGTCGCCTATCTTGGCGAGCGCTTCGGCGAAATGGCAAAAAAAACCCATGCCGGTGGCGAGACGCTCGCGGTAATGACAGCGCTCAATATAGCGCACGAGTTTCTCCAACTTCTGCACGGACGCGGGTTTGACTTGCCTACACTGAAGCGTAGAATCGGCCACATGCAGACACGTATCGAAAGCGTGCTGGCCCAGCAGGAAAAGTTGTTCTGAATAGCCGATCCATCCATGGGCGAGCGTGGTTCCAACGGTTCTGCATATCAATCCCCTGCAGTGTTCGTGGAAGCCGTGAGTTCCTTGAACCAGAAATCGAGCGACTGGCTGCCGACCAAAGAAACCACCAGTGTGCGCACCCCTAGCGGGAGCGCCTGCGGCGGAAGGGAAGCGGCCCCCTGAACCCAAGGTTCAGGACGATCCGGTGAATACGGCACAGGCGGGGGGCCTTCATCAAAGGCGCGGCGCATCAAGGCCGCGCCTTTTCATTGCCCGCCCCGCCATCTCCAGACATGGCGGACGCGGCAATCCATTCCAATCAATGGCAATGGCAATGCGCATGCCCGCAAACACATGATATTCGACTCGTGGTGGCTGGCTTATCCCCTGCTTGGGGTCGTGGTGGGCTTTCTCGCCGGACTGCTCGGCATAGGCGGCGGCGGGGTGATGGTGCCGATGCTGACCACTTTCTTCCTCGCCCAGGGATTTCCCCATGAGCAAGTGCTGCACATGGCCCTTGGCACTTCCATGGCGACCATCGCCTTGACCTCGGTTTCAAGTCTGCGCGCGCATCACGCCCGAGGCGCTGTACGTTGGGACATCGTGCGCCAGATCACGCCCGACATTCTCGCCGGCACGTTTGCCGGCACTTTCATCGCCTCGCGCCTGAGCGCCGCGCCGCTGGCTGTACTGTTCGCCTGTTTCATGACTTTCGTCGCCGCGCAGATGCTGTACAACGTCAAGCCGAAACCCTCGCGCGACCTGCCTGGCTCCATGGGCATGAGCGCCGTCGGGCTTTTCATCGGCGCGGTTTCGGCGCTGGTGGCAATCGGCGGCGGCTCGCTTTCAGTGCCGTTCATGACCCGATGCAACGTCAGGATGCAACATGCCATCGGCACATCAGCGGCCATCGGTTTTCCGATTGCGCTGGCGGGCACCGCCGGTTATCTGCTCAACGGCCTGCGAGAATCGGGCATGCCGTCTTTCACCCTGGGCTATATCTATCTGCCCGCGCTGATTCTGGCGGGCGTGGTGAGCGTCTTCGTTGCGCCGCTCGGCGCGGCCTGCGCTCATCGCATGCCAGTGGCGCTGCTGAAAAAAGCCTTCGCTGGCATGCTGATCCTGCTCGTCGTCAAAATGCTGCACGGCGTGTTTGCCTGAAGCCACGGACGGACGGGCGTTATCATGGCGCATTCCTTTCACCCCGTAATACCAAAGGCCGCGCCATGATCGAAGCCCGCATCATTCCCGTAACGCCTCTCCAGCAAAATTGCACCTTGCTCTGGTGCGGCAAGACCAGCAAGGCAGTCGTGGTCGATCCGGGAGGCGACATAGAGCGCATCCTCGCCGCCATCGACAACTCGAAAGTCACGGTCGAGCGCATCCTGCTGACGCACGGGCACTTCGACCATGTCGGCGGCGCCGCGTCGCTGGCCGAGGCGCTCAAAGTACCCATTGAAGGGCCGCAGCAGGAAGACAG
>JAIRWW010000179.1 GCA_031268685.1 Azoarcus sp. | reverse complement strand
TCATGGAAGCAGAACGCCAAAACGCCATTGCCGAACGCCTTGCCGACCTCAGCGCGCGCGAGCGCGAACTGCGGAGGTATCTTTGACTACGACGCCAAAGCGTCGAAACTCGAAGAAGTCAACCGCGCCCTGGAAGACCCGGCGGTATGGAACGATGCCGCGCGCGCACAGGATCTCGGGCGGGAAAAACGCCAGCTCGAAGACACTGTCCTGACACTCAAATCCGTCGGCAGCGAAGCGCGCAACCTGACAGAGCTTTTCGATCTCGCACAGGCCGAAAGCGACGACGATACCTTTGAAGCAGTCGAAAGCGATCTGGGCGGACTGGCGGCGGCCATCGAAAGGCTGGAATTCCGCCGCATGTTCTCGCATCCGATGGACCCGGCAAACTGCTTCGTCGAAATCCAGTCCGGCGCGGGCGGCACCGAAGCGCAAGACTGGACGGGCATGCTGGAGCGCATGTACCTGCGCTACGCCGAAAGAAAAGGCTTCACCGTCGAACTGCTCGAAGAAAGCGAGGGCGAAGTCGCTGGCATCAAGAACTGCACGATCAAAGTCAGCGGCGAATACGCTTACGGCCATCTGCGCACCGAAACCGGCATCCACCGCCTTGTACGCAAATCGCCATTCGATTCCAATGCGCGGCGGCACACCAGTTTCAGTTCGGTGTTCGTCTATCCGGAAGTCGACGACTCCATCCAGATCGAAATCAACCCCGCCGACCTGCGCACCGACACTTTCCGCGCTTCCGGCGCGGGCGGGCAGCACATCAACAAAACCGACTCGGCGGTGCGCATCACGCACATCCCGACCAACACAGTCGTGCAGTGCCAGAACGACCGTTCCCAGCACCGCAACAGGGACGAGGCCATGAAAATGCTGCGCGCCCGCCTCTACGAACTGGAATTGCGCAAGCGCCAGGCCGAACAGCAAAAGCTCGAAGACTCCAAATCCGATATCGGCTGGGGGCACCAGATCCGCTCCTATGTGCTCGACCAGTCCCGGATCAAAGACTTGCGCACAAACTACGAAGTCGGCAACACCCAGGCGGTGCTCGATGGCGATCTCGACGATTTCATAGCCGCCAGCCTCAAGCAAGGCGTCTGAGGTCTCGCCCATGCCGTCTCTGTCCATGCCGTCCCTGCCCCGCCTCATCTGTGGCCGCTTCGCGCTCGATCTTTCCGCACCCCGGATCATGGCGATCATCAACCTGACCGATGATTCCTTCTCCGGCGACGGCTTGCGCGGCAACACACAAGCGGCTTTGCGGCAGGCGGAAACCGCGCTGGAAGCTGGCGCGGATTTGCTCGACATCGGCGCGGAATCGACGCGGCCCGGCTGCGCGCCCGTGCCAGAGGCGCAGGAAATCGAGCGCATCGTGGCGGCAATCGAAGCCCTTTCAAGCCTTGGCGCGCCATTGTCGATCGACACCATGAAGCCCGGAGTCATGCGGGCGGCGCTGCTGGCCGGGGCCGACATGATCAACGATATCAACGGCTTTTCCGCGCCGGGCGCGGTGGACGCGGTAGCAGGCAGCCCTTGCGGCCTGTGCGTCATGCACATGCAGGGCGAGCCGCGCACGATGCAGCACAGCCCGGACTATGCCGATATCGTTGCCGAAATAAGCGCTTATCTCTCCGGACAAGTAAAGACGCTCACGGCGGCGGGCGTGGCGCGCGAGCGTATCGTGCTCGACCCCGGTTTCGGCTTCGGCAAAAACGTAGGCCACAACTACAGCATACTCAAACACTTGGCCCGCTTCGCGGTCGATGGCCTGCCGGTGCTGGCGGGCCTGTCGCGCAAGTCGATGCTGGGCGCAATCACCGGAAAGGCCGCTGGCGAACGCCTCATAGCCAGCGTGACCGGCGCGACGCTTGCCGTCGAACACGGCGCGCGCATCGTCAGGGTGCATGATGTGGCCGCCACCCGCGAAGCGCTGCAAATCTGGCGCGCCTGCGCGGATGCGGCTTGATCCTGGCTTCGATCCTGGCTCGATCCTGGCAAACAGCGAAAAACAGAAAACAAATAAGGGGAAACCGATGGGAACACGTAAATATTTCGGCACCGACGGTGTGCGGGGCCGCGTCGGCGAAACGCCGATCACGCCGGAGTTCGTCATGCGGCTCGGCCACGCTGCCGGGGTGTCGCTGGTGGAGCGCCACGACCTGCCCGAGGGCGAGCGCCCGGCGGTACTGATCGGCAAAGACACCCGCATTTCGGGCTACATGCTTGAAGCCGCTCTCGAAGCCGGTTTTTCTTCCGCCGGAGTCGATGTCATGCTCGCCGGGCCAATTCCGACGCCAGCGGTCGCCTACCTGACCAGAGCCTTGCGTCTACAGGCCGGCGTAGTTATCTCGGCGTCGCACAATCCTTTTTTTGATAACGGCATCAAATTCTTTTCCGCACATGGCGCCAAATTGCCAGATGCCGTAGAAGCCGGAATCGAAGCCAGCCTCGACAACGAAATGACTTGTGTCGAAGCCGCGCGCCTTGGCCGGGCGATGCGCATCGACGATGCCGCCGGGCGTTACATCGAATTCTGCAAGAGCACCTTTCCAACCGAATACGACTTGCGCGGCCTGAAGATCGCGGTCGATTGCGCCCACGGCGCGGCCTACCACATTGCGCCCAAGGTATTTCACGAACTGGGCGCGGAAGTAATAGAAGTCGGCGCGCATCCCGACGGTTTCAACATCAACGACGGCGTGGGCGCGACCAGCCCGGAATCCTTGCGCCAGACTGTGCTGGCGCGGGCCGCCGATTTCGGCATAGCCCTGGATGGCGATGGCGACCGCCTCATCATGATCGACAGCCTGGGCGAGATTTACGACGGCGACAAATTGCTCTACGTCATCGCCACGGCGCACAAGCGCCGGGGGCGGAGCGGCGGCGTCGTCGGCACGCAAATGAGCAACCTGGGCTTCGAGCATGCAATTGCCCGGCTCGGCCTGCCCTTTGCGCGCGCGCGGGTCGGCGATCGCTATGTGCTCGAACTGCTGCACGAAAAAGGCTGGCGCATCGGGGGCGAGAATTCGGGCCACATCATCTGCCTGGATTGCCACACCACTGGCGACGGCATCGTCTCCGCCCTGCAAGTGCTGGCGGCGCTGCGCGAAAACGGGCAGACGCTGGCGCAGGCATGCGCCGATCTTGAGTTTTATCCGCAATGGCTGTTGAACGTGCCACTGCCCGCCGGTTTCGACTGGCAAGCCGACGCGGGCATCGCCTCGGCACACGAAACCGCAAAGCGGGAATTGGGCGAAAACGGGCGCATCCTGCTGCGCCCATCGGGCACGGAGCCGCTTTTGCGCGTCATGGTCGAAGGCCGCGACGGCGTGCAGGTCAAGCGGCTGGCACAGGACATCGCGGCGGCGGTGGAGAAAGCGGCGGCGGCTTGAACCCCGGAGATTGTCCTCAGTGCGCCGTTTCAACGCGACTAGTGCGCCGTTTTAACGCGACTAGTGCGCCGTTTCAACGCGGCTAGTGCGCCGTTTCAATGCGACTAGTGCGCCGTTTCAACGTGGCTAGTGCGCCGTTTCAACGCGGCTAAATACTGGCAAGAAATCCCGTTCGCCCTGAGCCTGTCGAAGGGCCTTGTGTAAAACCGGCAACGGCCAGACTCAGCCCGAACGCTTAAGCAAAAAATGAACGTAAGCGTCCTCTCGTCCCATCAATAGTTCTTGGGCGCATTGCACCACCTGAATCGGCGCGGTGCCCAACTCACCGGGCCGCACCATGACGTTGGCGGTGTGCAAGCGATACGCTACGCGGATTTCGCTGAAGTAGTTGGGTTCGGTCTTGCTGCCTTCCGAGACGATCAGAATGCGGTCGTAACTGGCGCGCTGATTCAGCTTGCGCTCAAATTGTCTGCGCTGACGCTCCTTTGGGGAATTGTCACGACCCATCAGTGCGCCAGCCCAAATTTGTCACTGAGCAGGGGCACGCCGCCGTAGCGGCCCATCAAATAGCCGCGCTCCAACGCCTCGTTTTTGCGCGGGCTGAATTCAGACAACGCCACCAGCGTGGAAGCTTGCTGCGCATCTTTTTCGACCAGCCATATTTGATCGCGGCGGAACAAGCCGGGAGCATCCAGTAGCGAGGTGTCGTGCGTGGTGAAGATCAGCTGCGCGCCGCCGGTGTTGGTCTCGGGGCAGTGGAACAATCGCAGCAGTTCGCGGACAAGCAAGGTGTGCAGGCTGGTGTCGAGTTCATCGATGACGAGTGTCACCCCCTTGTGCAGCATATCCAGTACCGGCCCGGCGAGGTCCAGCAGCTTGCGCGTGCCGCTGGACTCGTCCATCAGGCCAAACACAGCTTCGCCTTGGCCTGTGATGTGAGAAAAGCGCAATTCATGCTGTTCGACTTCCTCGGTACGCACTTCGGTCTTGCCTGCCCGCAGATCGAAATGCGAGGTCTGTTCTAGCGCCCTGCGTGTGACGACATCGATGTCCGCGATACTGGTATCAGCAGCGTTGAGGAAATCGCAGATTTGCTTATGTCCCTCCGGCTGCTTGAGCATTTGGATTGAGAACCGTGGATTGATCTGCGCCAGCTCATTGACAATGACCAGCCCGTTGGCGAACCAATCGAATACCGGGCGCAAGGCTTCGCTGTTGAGTTGCACCGCCGTTGACAGAAACAGGGCATTGGAGCGGGTGGCGCCTTCCCACACGTTCTTCGCCCCCTTCAGGCCGGGGCCGAAATCGTAGATATCCTTGCCCCTTGCTTCGTCGAAGTGGCGCTCGAACCAGCGTTGCGGCTTGAAGGCTTTGTAGACGAGTAGATGCTCGGACACAATGCGCTGCTGCGTCATGGCGAAGCCGTACTGATAGCGAATGCCATTCAGGATGAAGGTGATCTCGACATCAGTGGGCTGCTTGTCTGATTCGGCATCGAGCCGGAAGGGTTGCACTACAAAGGCTTGCTCTCGCGGAAGTGCTGCCGACTCCAGCACTATGCCACGTATGTGCTGAAGCGCCTTGATCAGGTTGGACTTGCCGCTGGCGTTGGCGCCGTAAATAGCGGCGCTCTTGAGTAGACCGGGAACCGCCGTCAGACCTGTCGCCAAAGTGTGCGTCTCGGCCAGCGTCTTGTCCTTGGACGCGACCAGACTCAGCACCTGCTCATCGCGCAGGCTGCGGAAGTTTCTGACTCGGAACTCGACCAACATCTGATTCACCGTGAAATATAAAAATAATTGTGAATTATGCGCTATTTGGGCAAAAAATGAAGTTATTTTGCACTGTCATGCTTCGATATCCTCTAGCGAAATTAGCCGATAAGACCGTTCTCTCTGAGAAAAATACCGCTCGCTCTGAAGCTCTGTCGAAGGGCCTTGCCTGTGGAATCAAGGGCTTCGACAGGCTCAGCCCGAACGGGGGTGATGCCGAAATCCCGTTCGCCCTAGCCGAAATCCCGTTCGCCCTAGCCGAAATTCCGTTCGCCCTGAGCCTGTCGAAGGGCTTTGTGTAAAACCAGCAACGGCAGATTCAACCCAAACGCTTAATACCAGCCGACGTCAAACCTCCGGTGCAAAGCCTTGCAAACTCAAGACCAACCCGCCAGATATCGGCGAATCAGAGCCGCCAGAGCTTCGATCCAGTCCGGACGCTCGTTCAAGCAAGGGATGTAATGGAACGCTTCGCCGCCATGGGCGATGAAGGCGTCACGGCATTGCATGGCGATTTCTTCAAGCGTTTCGAGACAATCGGCGACGAAGCCCGGACAAATCGCATCGACCCGTTTCACGCCCGATGCGGCCAGCGTCTCCAGGGTCGGCAACGTATAGGGTTGCAGCCAGGCGGACGCGCCAAAACGGGACTGAAACGTCAGCATCAGCTTTTCGCGCGGCAACTCCAGCGCCTCGCCAAGCAAACGGGTGGTGACGAAACATTCGGCGCGATAAGGATCGCCCAGTTCGTCGCTGCGCTTCGGCTGGCCGTGAAAGCTCACGATCAGGCGGTCTCCCTGACCGTGGCGCGCCCAATGCTCACGCACACTCGCCGCCAGCGCAGCGATATAAGCGGCGTCGTCGGGAAAACTGCGCACGAAGCGCATTTCCGGCAGATTGCGCCACGCCTGCATGGCGCGGGCGACCTCATCCAAGGTGCTGGCCGTCGTGCTGCCAGCGAATTGCGGGTAAAGCGGTACGACTAAAATGCGGTCGCAGCCTTGCGCGCGCAAACCGGCGAGCGTATCGGCGATGCCGGGCGCGCCATAGCGCATCGCCCAGGCAATGGCGATTCCCTCATCCGGCGGCAGCCCCCGCCCAAGGACAGCGGCCAGGGCCGCCGCCTGACGTTCGCTGTGGACTTTGAGCGGCGAGCCTTCCGCCGTCCAGATACTGGCGTACTTCCGGGCCGATTTCGCCGGGCGGGTAACGAGAACGATGCCGTTGAGAATCGGCTGCCAGACGAGGCCCGGCAGTTCAACCACTCTGGGATCGGACAAAAACTGCCGCAGCCACGGGCGCAAGGCCGCTGCGGTCGGCGCTGCCGGAGTGCCGAGATTAACCAGCAGCACGCCCCTGCGGCCACGGCGGCAACGCGCCGGATCGAGGACAGGTTCAGGCTGGAAACGAGCCATGCCAGCGCAAGCTCAAACGCTGGAAGACAGCGCGCTAGACAGCAGGCGCGCGGTGATATCGACAATGGGAATCACCCGGTCGTAGGCCATGCGGGTAGGGCCGATTACGCCCACCGAACCGACCACGCGGCCATCGACCTCATAAGGCGCGGTCACGACACTGCATCCGTCAAGTTGGGTAAGGCCAGATTCATCGCCGATGAAAATCTGCACCCCATCGGCGCGCCGGGAAATATCCAGTAACTGCATCAGGCCCGTGCGCTGCTCGAAAAGGCGGAACAATTCCCGCAGGCGCGACATATTCGACGACAGGTCTTCAACATCGAGCAAATTGGTTTCACCCGAAATCACATAATCGGCCGAGGGGTCTTTGGTGGCGGCGGAACCGGCTTCGACCGTGGCCGCCATCAACTCGCTCATGTCGTTTTTCAGCCTGCGCAACTCGGCCTGAAGATGCAGACTGATTTCATCGAGTTCCTGTCCGGCGTAATGCTCATTGAGATAAGCCGCCGCCGCCGCCAGATCGGCTGCCGAATAAGCGCGGCGCGTCAGCAGAATGCGATTTTGCACATCGCCGTCGGTGGTGACGATGATGAGCAGAATGCGGTTTTC
>JAIRWW010000117.1 GCA_031268685.1 Azoarcus sp. | reverse complement strand
AATCTCGAATACGGCATGAAGCGGGCGGGAAACGCCAGGGGCGAGGGCTTCGACGCCATGCTCGATCTCCTGGGTATCCGCGCGCTTCTGCCGCGCTCGCCCGGACGGCTTTCCGGCGGCGAACGGCAACGGGTAGCCATTGCGCGCGCGCTTTTGACTCGCCCTCGGCTATTGCTTTTGGACGAACCCCTCGCCGCGCTGGACATGAAGAAAAAGCAGGAAATCCTGCCCTATCTGGAAGCCCTGCGCGAAGAACTGGATATTCCCGTGCTCTACGTCAGTCACTCGCCCGACGAAGTGGCGCGGCTTGCCGACCATTTGGTTCTCATCGAAAACGGCCGCGTCACCGCTAGCGGCGCGCTCATGGAAACCCTCGCGCGGCTCGATCTCGGTCCCGCTTTCGCCGACGATGCGGGCGTAGTGCTGGAGACGACGGTCGCCGCACAGGAAGCGGATGGCCTTGCCAGGCTGGAATTTCCTGGCGGCAAGCTCTACATCTCCGGGCACGGAAAAACGCCCGGCAGCCGCCTGCGCTGCCGCATCAATGCCAACGATGTCAGCCTCGCATTGAACGCGCACGAGGACACCAGCATTCTGAACGCCTTGCCCGCGACCGTTGCTGCCGTCGCAGACGCGGGCGCGCCCGGGCATGCGCTCGTGCAATTGCAAGTTGCGGACGGCGGCCCCTTGCTGCTGGCTTGTATAACTGAGCGCTCCCGGCGTGTGCTCGCCATTGCGCCGGGGCTGGCGGTAGTCGCGCAGGTGAAATCGGTGGCGCTTTTGTGAGCGGTTTTTCCGGCATGGCCGGAAAATTGGGAAGCGCGCTTGTGTTTCACCCAGAACGAAAGGGCAGCTAAAGCAAAAAAGAAAAGCGGCGGGTTTCAGAAAAACCCGCCGCTTTGCTATTTCTATTTCAGCGGAATTCAGCGAGACGCGAATTCTGCGAATATTTCGTCGAACTTACTCCTTGCTGGAAAGCAAAGCCGTAATCTTCCAGATAATAATATGTAGAAAGTTCATCGTCCCGATCGCCGACAATGTGGCATTTCAATTCCTTGGCATTTCCCTGGAGTTGCGGATTCAACCCCTCAGCCGAAACGCCTCGAACGACCTTGCAAATGACTTCTATTTCTTTGCTGAACTGATTCGTCACGATATCGGCGATCCTGGTGCGTTGCCGGTAGCTCAACTGGCTGCCAACGGGCATTTTGTCCCATTCTCCCCGCAACTCAAGCCTATCTACGATGGAAGAGTTCTGGACATCGGCACTATTGAAAATCTGGCCTATGGGAATAATACCCAGGAAATTCATCTGCTCCGTCTTGTCGTTGCCCTCGAACTGCACGGTGTGAAAGACGCCTGGCGTTCTCGTGCCTTCTATTGACGCCTCCTGCATAAAGGAGCCGGACTTGCTGTTCAATCGCGCCGCCGCGCTGCCGCTTTTGAATGTCTTGGTACCTTCGATGCGAATATAACTGAGCGGCTGCCTGGGCTGCGCAAGATGGAGTTTTGTAATCTGGTCGACGACATTGGCGTCGAGTGTGGGCAGGGCGGCAAAATCCGGGAATTTCTTGTCGCGCACTTCAGGCGGCACCAAAGTCTCAAGCAATTCCTTTTTGCCGCAGGCGGTTGTCAGCAAAGTGGAAAAGTCGCTGGGCGCTTGCCTGAAATAGACCACGGTAGGCCGCTGCGCAAGCCCGCCGTCCGTTACTGTTTGCTGCTGATCCAGATAGTGAACGTAGAGGAGGGAGTAGCTCTGCCTCAGGCAATCCACAGTGTAGAACCCGGCCCGGCGCGCGTAGGGGGCCTTGAACAGCCTGATGTATGCAAGATAGGGATAATCGATGGCCGCCCAGAAACGCACGCTGCCGTCCCCCTGGTCTTCGATGCTCGCAACGTCGAGGAGAATCTGTGTATCGCTCCGTTTGTTGAAGACGACCTCGCGCCATGCAGGCTCGCGCTCGCACGCTCGCTTTACTTCAGGCAATTGACGAATGACCCCGGCGGTACGTTCGCTCAAGGCGAGCGGCGGCGAGTATGTGGCTGTTCCGCTGCCATAGCGCCTTACCCCAGTGGCCTGGGACGATTTGTCGGCGGTGAGATCGGTGTAAATCCAGTCTGCGGATTCGGTGGTGCAGCTTGCCTGGAGATAAAACTGCCCTTCGTCGTTCTGCACGGACAAGGAGACTTTGCTTCCGTCGCGCAGCACGCTCTGCTCTATGACTTTGCCCTTGCTTACAGCCGACGAAACCGCCCGGTCGGTTCGATCCAGTTCATCGGCGGGCTTTACCGGAAAAGAGGAACTGCACGCGGATATTGCGGTAAACACTGCGATAAACACGGGAAGTCCCGCCGACCGAAGCAGGATGGGCATGATAAGTTCCTTTATTTCCGAAAACATAGCCGATTCGTGCCGTAAAATATTGAAAGGCTGTTATTTTAACTCTTTCCAGGTGTTGTGCAATCGTTGTGCAAGCGAGCTGTGCAAGCGAAATGATGGGAGATGGCGAAACGGAATAATCCGCTGCCTTGCCATACCCACAACGGAAAACCGGCGAAGCGTGTGACATGATGAAATGCTTTTCGGTATTGTCTTTTTTGAAAGGCAAATCCTGGCAATGGCAATGCGAAAACAATGCCGTCCATAATCACATAATCAAAATGAAGCTCGCCAATGGGCATGACAGCTAAAATTACGCAGTGCCTCTATAAGTATTGCGGTCAGCAGAAATATATGGTGCGTTTTTTGCGCTGTAAAAATGAAAAAATGATATGATCTGGCCGTTTCATTTTTCTAATCATTTATCGGAAAGGAAGTCTTTTCATGTTTCCCCATGCTGCCCGCAAAGATCCATTTCACCTGTACAGCATCGTGGCTGCGTTTTTGCTGTTATGCCTCAGTGTTGCAAGCCATGCGCAAGATACCGGCGCCGAACAGGAAATTACTGCCGCCGAACAGGAAATACAGGCCGCCGCCGAAGCCATGTGGGCTGCTGCCGTGCAAGGGCCGAAAAACGTTGCGCTGGACGGGCGGGCAAGCATCGACTTGCCGGAAAAATTCGCTTTCGCCCCCAAGGCGGAAGCTGGCCGTTTCATGCGTGCTATCGGCAACAGGGTCAGCAATGATTTCATCGGGCTGATCCTGGGTGAGCAGCTGAGCGGTTTTGTTGTCGTTGCATTTTCACCAGAAGGCTACATCAAGGATGACGACGCCAAAGACTGGAATGTCGACGAATTGCTGCAAAGCCTTAAAGATGGCACTGAGCAATCCAACAAGGAACGTGTCAAGCGCGGACTGCCTGAAATTGCGGTACTGGGCTGGATCGAGAAGCCAGCTTACGATGCTGGTTTGCACCACTTGGCATGGTCGATTTCCTCGCAAAGCAAAAATGCCCCCGAGGCCGAGAAGCAGGGTGTGAATTACAACACCTATCTACTCGGACGCGAGGGCTATTTGTCGCTAAACCTGGTGACGGACGTCGATGCTGTCGAAGGGGAAAAAACCACGGCGAAACAGTTGCTCGCTGCCGTCAGTTTCAATAACGGGCAGCGTTACGAAGATTTCAACGCCGCTACCGACCGCGTGTCGGAATACGGGCTGGCCGCATTGATCGGCGGCCTGGCTGCCAAAAAGCTCGGACTGCTGGCAGTCATCGGCGTTTTCCTGCTCAAGGCGTGGAAGATCGTGTTGATCGGGCTGCTCGCCGTTGCCGCCATTGCCAAGCGAGTTTTCAGGCGTGGGTAAATGGCGCTGAAGCGCCGCGTCTTGCCTTTGGCACGGGCAAGACGCGGAATTCAGTCGGTGCCGAAGCCTGGATGGTAGGGGCCGTAAAGAAGGCCGTTATGGCGTCTGGTTGAAAGAAGCTGGTAGCTCGCGGCACGCCCTACTTCGCGCGACCTGTCCGACAGGGTGTTGATGATTTGCTTGATGGCCGCGCTCACCAGCATGCCGACCAGCCCGCCGCCATTGTTGTTGTTCTGCCCCGTGGAAACATAGGCATAACCTTGCCAGAGTTCCTCTCCGCTACGCAGGTCGACGAGCTTGGCGGTGGCGGAGGCTTCCACCACGCTGTCGATCAAGCGGTAACTGACGCCGAACCGGTCGATAGTGATGTATAGCGCCGCATCGGCGCCGAAGATTTCGCGTAGTTTGTCCAGCGGGAGCGCCTGTGCTTCATCGGCGACGGTCACGCCGTTCTGCTTGAAGGTTTCTTCCGACAGCGTCACCGGAATCACGTAATAACCCGCTTCCCCTAATGGAAGGGTTGCGGCGGACAAAAAGCTTGTGGGCGCTTTGATTTCCGGAGAGCGGTTGACTGGCGGCAATACCAGTATGGAACGCGGACGGTTTGCCCGGAAAGCGGAATAATCGATTTGGCGCTGCGGCGTCACGCATGCGGCAAGCAGAAGCGAAACCCCCGCTGCCATCACAAAACGCAGCGCCGAAAAGTGTGGCGCGGAAAGAAATCTCGTGCGTGGCATCATCGGCGATATTTATTCAGTAAAAAATCCATGAATACGATGGATTCGGGAAAAAGCGCCTTTTCTTTCTCAAAGCAGGAAATGGCTTCCGCATCGTGGCCGGTTTCTACGTAAAGCAAACCAAGGTGAGCATAAAACCCCGGCGGGGCTATTTTGCCGCGGGCATCTGCTTTACTCGCATCGCGCTTCATCGCCTCGATTTGCGCCTCCCGGCTTTCGCCTTGCAGATGCGCATAAATTTGTTCTTCGTAGCTTCCCCAGTGGTAAAGCGGCTCCGGGCCGCTTGCGCAACCGGAAAGAAAAGCCGCAAAGGCCAACGCCGGAACAAGACGGCGCTGGCCTTGCACTACCGCTGCCGTTCTCATTTACCCGCAGGCTGCCAGGCACCGTTGTCGATAGCGGCGGTCAGACGGTCGACCGCTTCGCGTATGGCCAGATCGAGCACTTTTCCGTTCAGCGTGGAGTCATAGCCCGAGGTGCCGCCGAAGCCGATGACTTCACGGCTGGAAAGCGCGTATTCCCCCGCGCCCTGCACCGAATAGACGACTTCCGTGGTATGGATATCGACGATGTTGAGGCTTACCTTGGCATAAGCGACTTGTTTTTTGCCGCGCCCCAGAATGCCGAACAATTGATGATCGCCCACTTCCTTGCGGCCGAATTCCGTTACGTCGCCGGTGACGACATGTGTGGCGCCTTTCAGGGCCTGGGTTTCGTTGCGGATTTTCGCTTCCCGCTCCGCTTCCGCCATGTTGTCGCGGTCGAGCACGGTAAAACGATTGGTCTGCTGCAAGTGCGTAATCAGGATGGTCTTGGCCTGACTGCCCAGCCTGTCCACGCCGTCTGAAAACAGGCCGCGCATGAAACTGGAGCGGTTGTCGAATTGACCGACCGAGATGGGCGAACGCGCGCCATGGTAGGGAAGTGTCGCGCTGACGGTTTGCTCGACGGCCAGCGCCCTGTGACTTTCCGTGGCGCATCCTGCGGAAAACAAGGCCAAAAGCGAAACCGCGATGCAAGAGATGCTAAAACGAGAGTGTTTCATTGAAAACTCACTTGACTCAGTACAATGCAAACCAAATACCCAATGCCAAACAGATTCGAGCAGATTTTGATTATGCTAACACATTCGCCTGTGCCGGCAAGGTAAAATGCGCCGCTCCACATCACACATCCCTGCCCGCACCATGGAATTGCCCAAGAGTTTCGAGCCGTCGGTGATCGAATCCCGACTTTATGCTGAATGGGAATCAAGCGGCTGTTTTGCCGCCGGGCTGGACACAGCCAAACCCCTGGAAGCTGCTTTCTGCATTCTGCTGCCGCCGCCCAACGTCACCGGCACCCTGCACATGGGGCACGGCTTCAACCAGACGCTGATGGATGCCCTCGTCCGCTACCACCGCATGCGCGGCGACAACACCCTGTGGCAGCCGGGCACGGATCACGCTGGCATCGCCACGCAAATCGTCGTCGAACGGCAGCTCGATGCGCAAGGCGTCTCCCGCCACGATCTGGGCCGCCAGAAGTTTCTGGAAAAAATCTGGGAGTGGAAAAAATACTCCGGCGGCGCGATCACTCGTCAGATGCGCCGCCTGGGCAGCAGCCCCGACTGGGCGCGCGAACGCTTTACGATGGACGAGGGCTTGAACCGGATCGTCACCGAAACCTTTGTCCGTCTCTACAAAGAAGGCTTGATCTATCGCGGCAAGCGTCTGGTCAACTGGGACCCCAAACTCAAGACCGCCGTCTCCGATCTCGAAGTGGAAAGCGAAGAAGAAGATGGTTTTCTGTGGCACCTGCGCTATCCGCTGGCGGACGGCAGCGGCCATCTGATTGTCGCCACCACCCGCCCGGAAACCATGCTCGGCGATACGGCGGTGATGGTGCATCCCGAGGATGAACGCTACAGGCGCTTGATCGGCAAAACGGTGAAGCTGCCGCTTGCCGGCCGCGAAATTCCCATCATTGCCGACGATTGCGTCGACCGTACATTCGGCACCGGCGCGGTGAAAGTCACCCCGGCGCACGATTTCAACGATTACGCCGCCGGGCAGCGTCACGGGCTGGCGGCAATTTCCATTCTTACCCTGGATGCCCGGATCAACGACGAAGCGCCCGTCGAATATCGGGGCATGGATCGCTTCGACGCCCGCAAAGCGGTTCTTGCCGATCTCGAAGCCCTGGGCCTGCTGGAAAAGACCGAAAAGCACAAACTGAGAGTGCCGCGCGGCGACCGCAGCGGCGTCGTGCTCGAACCGATGCTCACCGACCAATGGTTCGTCGCCATGTCGAAACCGGGCGCGGATGGTAAAAGCATTGCCGGGCAGGCGATAGAAGCCGTTGCCAGCGGCGAAATCCGCTTCTACCCGGAAAACTGGGTCAACACCTACAACCAGTGGCTGGGCAACATCCAGGACTGGTGCATTTCGCGGCAACTCTGGTGGGGCCATCAGATTCCGGCCTGGCACGGCGAAAACGGCGAAATCTTCGTCGCCCGCAACGAAGAAGAAGCCCGCGCGCAGGCGGCGGCAAGCGCATACCAGGGCGCGCTTACCCGCGATCCCGATGTGCTCGACACTTGGTTTTCCTCGGCGCTGTGGCCATTCTCCACCCTCGACTGGACGCCGGAATATCCGCAAAAATCGAATCCCGCGCTTGATCTCTACCTGCCTTCCACCGTCCTCGTCACTGGCTTCGACATCCTCTTCTTCTGGGTTGCGCGCATGGTGATGATGACCAGGCACATCACCGGCAAAAACCCTTTCCGGCACGTATATGTCCACGGCCTCATCCGCGATGCGGAAGGCCAGAAGATGAGCAAATCCAAGGGCAACGTGCTCGACCCCATCGACCTGATCGACGGCATAGGCATAGACGATCTGGTTCGCAAGCGCACGACGGGTCTCATGAACCCCAAGGACGCGCCCAAGATCGAGAAACGCACGCGCAAGGAGTTTCCCGAAGGCATTCCCGCCTTCGGCGCGGACGCGCTGCGCTTCACCTTCGCCTCGCTCGCATCTCCAGGCCGCGACATAAAGTTCGATCTCAACCGCTGCGAGGGCTACCGCAATTTCTGCAACAAGCTCTGGAACGCCACCCGCTTCGTCCTTATGAATTGCGAAGGGCAGGACTGCGGCCTTGCGCCTGTGCCAGCGGCGGACGACTATTCCTTCGCCGAGCGCTGGATCGTCTCGCGGCTGCAACGCAGCGCCGCCGAAGCCGCCGCCCAGTTCGCGGCATACCGCTTCGACCTCCTGGCCCGCGCCCTTTACGAATTCGTCTGGGACGAATACTGCGACTGGTATCTGGAACTGGCAAAAGTGCGCCTCCAGACCGGAACGCCAGCCGAGCAGCGCGCCACGCGCCGCACGCTCCTCACCGTGCTGGAAACCGTGCTCCGGCTCCTGCACCCGCTGATCCCCTTCATTACAGAAGAACTCTGGCGAACGCTCGCCCCGCTGGCTGGCAAGAAAGACGCGGAAAGCCTCATGCTCGCCCGCTACCCCGAAGCCAGTCCGGCCCTGATCGACGAAGCGGCGGAAGCCCGCATCGCCTGGCTCAAGGCGCTCACCCAGGCTTGCCGCAACCTGCGCGGCGAAATGAATATCTCCCCTGCGCAACGGCTGCCGCTCGTCATCGCCGCTGGCGATGCGGACAAGGCGAGCCTGCAGGCCTTTGCTCCCTATCTCGCCGCCTTGGCCAAACTTTCGGCGGTCGACATCGCAAGCGAAATCCCCCCCGATGCCTTTGCCCTGGTCGCTGTCGCCGGAGAAATCCGGCTGATGCTGAAAGTCGATATCGACCCCGCCGCCGAACGCGAGCGCCTCGGCAAGGAAATCGCCCGCATCGAAGCCGAAATCGCCAAAGCGCAAAGCAAGCTGGGCAATGCCAGTTTCGTCGACCGCGCCCCGGCGGCAGTCGTGGCGCAGGAGCGTGAACGGCTGGCGGCCTTTCAGGCAACGCTGGACAAACTGCAACCGCAACTGACGCGGCTGAAATGACGATGTCCGTCAGGTGTCATGACGTAAAACTAAATTTTGCCGACATAGACGCGGGACGGCGTGTCATCGATCATCAGGCCGCGCAGGCGTGGGGTAGATGGCATGAGCATCGAAGGCGCCGATGCCGATGCCGTGTTGATCAAAAACTAACTCCGGTTGGAAACCTCCCCCCTTCAGGGGGATAATCGGGCACGGAAGGGGCGTAACCATTTCCGTGTCTTGTCGCCCGGTTACGGGCGTGGATTGAAACATGGGCAGATAGTTCCCTAAAACACGTCTTTCCATGCCCGCAAGGCGGTCAGGCATGCCAGCGCATCTGGCGGACGCCTGCCGTTGCGGGCTGTGACGGCGGCGATGACGCCCTCCACGCCGACGCGCAAAAAAGGATTGATGGCCCGCTCGGTAGCAATCGTGCTCGGCAAAGTGGGCTTGCCTTGCGCGCGCAAGGCTTCGCAACGTTCGGCATAGCGGTCGCGGGCGGCGTTTTCCGGTTCGGCAGCGCGGGAAAAAGCAAGATTGGCAAGCGTGAACTCATGAGCGCAATACACCTTTGTGCTGCCGTCGAGACATACGAGGCGGTCGAGTGCGCGCGCGAGATCAACCGGGCCGCCCTCAAAAATACGCCCGCAACCGGCGGAAGTCAGAACATCGCCGCAGAACAGCATGCCATGGCCGAAATAAGCGACATGTCCGCGCGTATGGGCGCTCAGATCGAGCACTTGCAAATCCAGCCCCAGCCCGGGAATGGCGATGCGGTCGCCATCTGCCACAGGATGATCCACACCGGCAATTCTCTCCTTGCGCGGGCCGTAGACCGGTATCGACGGATACCTGGCGACGATTTCCCTCACGCCGCCGATATGGTCGACATGATGATGCGTAAGCAGGATGGCGGCGGGCGCGAGCGCCGCCGCCTCCAGCGCGGCGAAGGCGGGCGCAGCCTCGCCCGGATCGACGAGCGCGGCCTGCCCTCCGTCGTCGATCAACCAGATGTAATTGTCGCGGGCAAAAGGAAGCGGGGTGACGTTGAATGCTGACATGACAATAAAAGCCAGAAAAAATGAAAGCTTAAATAATGCTCCATTCCCGCTATCATGCGGGCTGTTAAGATCGCCGCGCCGACCACTTTGAACGCTGAATCCATCCCGCCGCCCGGCTCGCGGGCGTGGCTGCAAACACCGCTCGGCGGGTATTTCGCTGAATGGGAACAGGCGCAACTGGATGCCATGCTTGCCGACATCTTCGGCTACAACGCACTCCAACTCGGACTTGCGGACA
>JAIRWW010000100.1 GCA_031268685.1 Azoarcus sp. | reverse complement strand
CGTCGCCATGGCGGTAGATGGTAAATCCTTCGTCCTGAACGGTGCGCCGGGCACTGGCAAGTCGCAGACCATCGCCAACCTTATCGCCCATGCGCTGGAAATGGGCAAGCGCGTGCTGTTCGTGTCCGGAAAACAAGCCGCGCTCGACGCTGTCGGCCACCGCCTTCAAGCCGTCGGCCTGAAGGATTTCACACTCGATGTACATGGTTCCAGTGTGAGCATGTGCGCCATCCGGAAGCAATTGAAGCGTTCCCTGCGCACGACGGCCAGCGGCAACGAAGCCGGCTTGAAGGCGGCGCTGGCCAGGCACGACGATGCGCTCGCCGCCCTGCGGGACTATCCCGATCGCGTACATTCGGCCAATGTGGCCGATTTCTCCCTCTGGACGGCACACGACACGCTGGCGAAGTTAGGGGATGGCCCGAGTTGGAATCTCGATCCGCGCTTCGTCGGGAAAATCGATGTACCGGGCATGAAAGATGCAATGACCGAGACCGTTCACATCTTCCGGCAAATCGGCGCATCCAGAGATGACCCGTGGCTGCTCGTCGGGCTGGATGACTTGGGCGCGCTGACGTTTACGACGCTCACTCGCGCGCTCACGGAATTGAGCACGGCGCGGCGCAAGCTGGACGGCTTTGGCCGGGGCTGGCCGGATGCGCTCAGGGAATTGAGGCCAGGCAAGTACTTGACGGCTATGAACGCTTGCATTGAGGCAGCCCGGGCGGGTCTTTTGCCTGGCAAGGCTTACTTTCAGGACATCGCCCGCCCAAGCTGGCGCGATGCCGCCGCCGCGTTGCGGCAAAAGCTGGTTTCTTTTCTCGAAACCCACCGCGATACCCTCGCGACGCTCACCCCGGAACTTGCCGATTCCCCTTTGCTCAACGACTGGGTTTCTGCTGCGACCCGGCTAGACAAAGCCAGATTCTTCGCTGAGATTCGCCGCAAATCCATCCGCAGCGCGGTCGCGGCGCTCGTCCAGCCCGGCACCGGTTTACATGGCGGCAACTTGCTTGCCGCTTTGAGCGCCGCGCAGTCCATGCGCGACCGGGCGATAGAGCTGAGAAGTCATACTTCCACCATGGCGGGCCTGATCTTGCCCGCCGAATGGGCAGCGTATCGTCCCCGCGCATTGGAAGAGTTCGATGCCGCCGTACAACTGGGCCAGCTTGCCGTCTGGCTGGAACGGCACGCGCCTGCGGCATGGCTGAAGGCACAGGAACCGTGCTCAGCCAATGAAATCGAGGCGCTGAAAGAAGTAGCGGCGACCTGGATGAGATGGCTTGCCGTCGTCGGCGCAAGCGAACGCAGCATCGCACAATGGCTGGGCCGCCGCAGTTGGATGGAAGCGTGGGACAGCGATGCGCCACACTGGGCGGACGATATCGCGGGTACGGGCTTGCTCCAATTACAGCGCCACGCCCGGTTGCGCAAGGCGCTTCAGGCAATCGATCGGGCCGGAGGTCGCGACCTCGCAGACAAGCTGGCCAACAGGGCGTTTTTGCTGGATGAAGCCGGATCGGTCATGCAGCGCGGACTGGCCGCGGCCTCATTGCGCGAGCGCCTCGTGGCAAACGGATTGACGGCCTTCGACGATATCGCGCAGGCGCGCGTTGTCCTCGCTTTCCAGGAAAGCGCGCGCGAACTGCGCCGCCTTGCCGTCTCCACCGCGCCGGCGCGCCTGCTGGCGCGGCGGGTTTTCCAGACGGATGGTCTCCAAAGTGACATGGCGGCGCTGCTGCGGCAAATAGAACGCAAACACGGCGGCATGGGCCTGCGGGAGCTTTCCGCCCGTTATCCGGATGCCTTGTTGGCGCTTACGCCCGTGTTTCTGATGAATCCCGGTTCGGTAGCGCATTTCCTGGATGCGGGGGCTTTGAAGTTCGATATCGTGGTTTTCGACGAGGCTTCACGAATACAGATGCCGGAAGCGATAAGCGCCATGGGACGCGGAGAGTCGGTGGTGATCGCCGGCGATCCCAAACAGATTCCGCCAGAATTCATGGCGGCAAGCGGCTCTGGCAGCAAAACCAGGGCAGAAGCACCGGAAAGCATTCTGGGCGAAGCGGTGGATGCCGGCTTGCCACAGCTTCAGCTGGCTTGGCACTACCGTAGCGAAAATGAGGATCTCATCGCATTTTCAAATGCCCATTATTACGAAAACGGACTCATCACCTTGCCGTCAGCATGCCGCGATGCAAACACCGGTATCGTCTGGCGACGTCTGGACGGCGGATTTTCCACAGAAAAAGGCCATGGCAATCTGGCGGAAGCACAAGCCATCGTCGATGAAATCCATGCCCGCTTCCACGATCCAGCCCGGCGGCGCGAATCCATAGGCGTAGTGTGCTTCGACATCAGGCAGCGCGATCTGATACTGAATATGCTGGAAGAATCGGGAGATCCTTTGATCCATGCGGCGCTGACGGAACCGCCCTGCTCCAGACAACGGCTTTTCGTAAAAGACGCCGGGAGCGCGCAGGGTGAGGAGCGCGACATCATTCTGTGCTCGCTCATGTTCTCGCCCGATCCAGCTACAAATGCCCTGCCCCTGGATTTCGGCCCGCTAAGCGGCAAGGACGGCGAACGCTGGCTGAACGTAGCCATCACGCGCGCGTGCAAGCAACTGGCGCTCTTTAC
>JAIRWW010000293.1 GCA_031268685.1 Azoarcus sp. | reverse complement strand
GTGCCGCCGCAAGCCTGGCTGCTGGTCGCGGGCAACCTCTTCTGGGTCATCGCTTTCGATACCGCTTACGCGATGGTCGACCGCGCCGACGACATCAAGCTCGGGCTGATCCGCAGTTCGGCAATCTCCTTCGGGCGTTTCGACGTGCTCGCGGTAATGCTTTGCTATGCCGTGTTTTTCTCGCTCACCATCGCGGGCGGACTGCTGGCCGGATTGGGCTGGGTATTTCTAGCCGGAATGGCAATCGCTGCCGCGCTGGCGGGGTATATCTACACCTTGATCCGGCACCGGGAGCGCGCACCGTGCTGGCGAGCCTTCGTATTCAACAATTGGGTGGGCACAGCGGTTTTTGCTGCCGTGGCGCTCGATTATTTCGCGCGTGGCTGAGGCTATGGACTTCGTCGCCACCTTGCAGGCCGCATGGCGGGAGCGCAACAGCCTGCTCTGTATCGGACTCGATCCAGACCCATATCGCTTCCCGGCATCGCTGGCGGGACGGCCAGAAGCGATTTTCGCGTTCTGCCGCGCCATCGTGGATGCCACCGCCGACCTCGTGTGCGCCTTCAAGCCACAGATCGCCTACTTCGCCGCATGGCGCGCCGAAGATCAACTCGAAGCCCTGATAGGGCACATCCATACCCACCACCCAGGCATACCGGTCATCCTCGATGCCAAGCGCGGCGACATCGGCAGCACCGCCAGCCAGTACGCTTCGGAGGCTTTCGCACGCTACCGGGCCGATGCTGTAACGGTAAATCCTTACATGGGGTACGACTCGATCGAACCTTATCTCGCCTGGCATGGCAAGGGCGTGATCCTGCTTTGCCGTACATCCAATGCGGGCGGGGCCGATTTGCAGAACCTCGATGTCGGCGGCGAAAAACTCTATGAGCGCGTCGCCCGGATCGCCGCCACAAAATGGAACAGCAGCGGCAATTGCGCCCTGGTCGTGGGCGCGACCTTTCCGGCGGAAATCGCCCGCGTGCGCGCGCTCGTCGGCGATATGCCACTTCTGGTGCCCGGCATCGGCGCACAGGGCGGCGACATCGCCGCCACAGTGGCAGCCGGGCAAACGGCGGGCGGCTTCGGACTGGCGATCAATTCTTCGCGCGCCATTCTTTACGCCGGCTCGGGCGAAGACTTTGCCAATGCCGCACGCCGGGCGGCGCTGCTCACGCGCGAGGCGATCAACGCTTGCCGCGCGCCGCGGACCTGACTCTGGCAGGCACAGACGCATCCGCCGTCCATATCCACTCTATCAGCGCATCCTGCGCCTTACCGGAATTGGCTGCCTGGGGGTGATTGACCATCATCACCACGGCATAGCGCCGGCCGTATTGATCGAGCACATAACCGGCGATGGCTTTCACGTCGTTGATCGTGCCGGTCTTCAAATGGGCGTAGCCGCGTGCCGGACTATCGACAAGACGCCGCCGGGTAGTGCCGTCGCGGCCAACCACTGGCAGTGAGGCGATGAACTCCGGCATCCAGGGGCGCTGCCAGGCCCGGATCAGCAAAGTGCCGAGACTGTCCGCGCGGATGCGGGCATCGCGGGATAAACCGGCGCCGTTCGCAATCACCAACCCAGAAATGTCGATGCGGGCTTCGGCCAGACGCTGGCGCGCCGCTTCGATGCCAGCGCCCACCGAATCGGTGGGCGCTGGATTGCCGCGCCCCAATTGAGCCAGCAATTGACGGGCGATGACATTGTTCGACCATTTATTCATGGTGCGCACGATTTCGGCCAGCGGTGCGGAATCGTCGGCAATCAAGGTTCGCACGCCTTCGGGTGCGGTGCCGCCGCGCACCGAGCCGCGCAGCTTGCCGCCCAATTCGCGCCAGAGCGCCTGAACCAGCGCCGCGCCGAAATCGCTCGGGGCGAGCGGCGCTGTGGCCCAGATGCGCGGTCCGCAACTGGCGGGTATGCTGCCAGTCAGCACCAGCCGCTGGCCTTCCAGATGCGCGTCGAGGTCGCGGTACCACGGCTCGCAGCTTTTACCGGAAGTCACGATCTGGTTATCGACGGCGACGCCCGTCAGGGGCGGCTCTTCGACCAGACGCACCGGCTCCTGGGCCTGACTGCCGGGAAACAGCGCCAGTTCCTGGGCATTGAAGTGCAACAACAGTCCGTCGCCGCCGCTGTTGTACGGGCGCAGGCCACGGCCATCGAAAACATTGGGGTCATGCGCGGGAAAGGCGAGCGCGGAATGATCGAGCACGATGTCGCCATCGATGCTTTCGACACCCAGCATGCGCAGGCGGCGCAAAAGCCGCCAGAGACGTTCGTAAGTCAGGACGGGATCGCCATCGCCGATCAGGTAAAGGTCTCCCGCAAGAACGCCGCTGTTAAGCGGCCCGGCGGCGGCAATGCGCGTTTTCCAACTGCGTTCGGGACCGAGCTGCTCCAGCGCCACGAAAGTCGTGACGACCTTCATCACCGAAGCCGGGTTCATTGGCCGTTCGGCATTGATTGCCAGCGTAGGCTGCTTTGCCTCCACAGGCTGAACCCATATCGCCACCGCACTCACCGGAATATTGGCGCGTTCGAGCGCCACCTTCACTACGGGCGGCAGCTTCACGGCGGGCGCAGCGCGCGCTGCGGGAAAAATCAGGGCGGCAAAAAGCCCCAGGGCGAAAACGAATGCGGAACGCTGTGATCTGTACGGCATGTGCGGGAACGATGACGATGATAAAGTATGACGCACGCACTACAACCCGGCGAAACCGCCATGCGCGCGCCACGACATGGAAACCATTGATGAGCGGCTTTGGACACTACGAGCGCACAGCGGCAGAACTTGAGGATGAGATCCTGACCCGAGGAGTCCTGCTTGGACTGGACTGGGCGAACCAGATTCAGGTGCGCGCGCTCGCCAGCGAAGCTTTGGATTGTACCTCTGGACAACGCCTCGCAATGTTGCAATCCCTTGACTGGCGCATAAAAGCCAAAGGCGAGCTTTTCGCGCTCTCGACCTTGATGCTCGACATAATGCGACAAAGCGCCCAGACGGGCGTGCAGGTTCCGGACGTGGGAATCTGGAAAATATTCGCTCGGGCGCTTGCCGACGTTTCGCAGGAAACAGTTGCGGAAAAAGAAAAACACGCAAACTGAAGCGCCAGCCTATCCGAGCGGCAAGGGCCGCTCCAGCGCGTAAAGCGACTCAAGCGTCTCCCTCTCCCGCACTAGATGAACCTCGTCGCCATCGACAATGAGTTCCGCCGCACGGGGGCGCGAATTGTAGTTGGAACTCATGCTCATGCCGTAAGCTCCCGCCGACAGCAAGGCGAGCAGATCGCCCTCTTCCACAGCCATGTCGCGGTCGCGCGCAAGAAAATCACCGCTCTCGCAGATCGGGCCAACAACATCGTAACGGCGCGGCGGCCCCGTGCGCGCAAGGACGGGCACAACGCCGTGCCAGCCATCGTAGAGCGCTGGGCGAATGAGATCGTTCATGGCCGCATCCACGATGGCAAAATGCTTTCCCTCGCCAGGCTTCAGATATTCGATCCGGGTCAACAACAATCCGGCATTACCTACAAGCGAACGGCCCGGCTCGAAGCACAATTCTTCGGGACGCCCTTCAAACAAAGCAAGCAGCGGCGCCAAGTATGCGGCCACCGCAGGCGGCGTCTCGTCCCGATAGCGTATGCCCAGGCCGCCGCCCAGGTCGATGTGCTCCAAATGTATTCCCTCCGCCGCGAGCAGATCGACGAGGACGAGCAATTTGCCGGCGGCTTCGACAGCCGGCGCGGCATTGAGCAGCTGCGAACCGATGTGGCAGGCGATTCCGCGGATGCGCAAATGCGGCAAAGCGGCGGCGCGCCGATAAAGCGCCAGCGCATCGTCGGATGCCACCCCGAACTTGTTGTGCTTGAGTCCGGTGGAAATATAAGGGTGCGTCTGGGGATCGACATCCGGATTGACGCGCAGGGCAATGGGCGCAATCACCCCCAGGACGGCGGCAAGCTCATCGAGCCTTTCGAGTTCGCCTGCCGATTCGACGTTGAAACAACGTATCCCGGCCAGGAGCGCCTGCCGCATTTCGTCGCGGCTCTTGCCCGTTCCCGAGAACACCACCCGGTCGGCTCGTCCGCCTGCGGCGAGCACACGCGCCAATTCGCCGCCCGAAACGATGTCGAACCCGGCACCGAGCGCGGCAAACGCCGATAGCACACCAAGATTGGAATTGGCCTTGACCGCATAGCACACCGATGCTTGCCGCCCGCCTGACGCACGACGGTAAGCCTCGAAAGCGGCTATGAGCGCAGCTCGCGAATAGACATAAACTGGCGTGCCAAAGCGCGCGGCTATATCAGCAAGGGCAAGCCCTTCGAGCATCAAGCCGCGCGAACCTCTGGAAAGCGTCGGCAATGGAAACACCGAACTCATGGCTGTTCGGCGGCATCTTTA
>JAIRWW010000314.1 GCA_031268685.1 Azoarcus sp. | reverse complement strand
AGCGGCTCAGGAAGTCCCTGGCGGTCGTGCGCGTCGCCTTTTCGTGCAATTCAGCATAGGCAAACTTCGATGTCCGGTCGATGGCGACGAACAGATAAAGGCGACCTTCGTCGGTTTGTACTTCGGCGATGTCCACGTGAAAGTAGCCAATCGGATAAGGCTTGAATTTCTTCCTGGTCGGCTTGGTGTCTTCCACTTTGGGTAGCCGCGATATCCCATGTCTTTGCAGGCAGCGATGCAGCGAAGACCGCGTTAAGTGAGGAATGCTGGCTTGCAGGGAATAAAGGCAGTCGTCCAGCGGCAGCAAAGTATATTTGCGAAAGGCCACAACGGTCGCTTCTTCTGCCGCGCTCAGCACCGTCGAGCGGATCGTCTTCGGTCCCATTGGGGCGTCCTGCACGCTCTCTCGCCCACGCCATTTTGCCACCGTCTTGGGATTGATCCCGTAGCGACGGGCCAGCTTGATCAAACTCTCCTGACTATGCTATATCGCTCGACGTACTGCCTCTGTCGTGCGGGCGCTTCCGTGTAGTACTTGTCCCATAAATCATCCTTTCGTAGCTGGCTATAGATTACACCAGCACACTGGGGGACCAGATATCTAAGCACATAGGCTTCGTCCTGCTTGCCGCTTTGAGCCGGAATGCTGTCAGCTGCTTTTGGCGCATGCTGATTTGTCGCGAGCAGCTCCGAAAAGGCGAACTCCGCTCCGTCCGCAAGGCGCACCAGCCGGAAAACTGTATCGTCCGCGCTGGCTGCGCCAAGCAAAATGGTGTCACCTTGGCTGCCATAGTCGATCCTCAGCCCGCCGCCGTTTTCCGGAAAATGGATATCTTTTTTTATATGTCGATAATGAGGCTTATTTTATTTGCTGATGAGAAAGCCTGGATGGCGAAAGGCGCCCGTGCTGCCATCCGATTACCTGGGGAATCCGTCCGCCGCCTTTCTATCTTCGATCCCCGCCGTCAGCCGTGCCAGTGTATCGTCGAAGAGGCTGAATAAGTCTCCAGCCTCCGGGCTTCCGCCCACAGTATAAGGTAGCGTAAGCAAGGGAATCCCTGTGCGCTCGGACACCCAGCGCCCGGCGCTGTCGTCCTGGTAGGCGGCGCGCAGGATCGCTGCGGCGGGCGCATTCTGCTGACTTGCCACGATGCGGCTCAGATGCCCGCCGCTCGGTTCGACGCCGGGTTTTGGCTCCAATTCGCCTCGGTTTTCCAGTCCGAGCCAATGGGCGAGATAGCCGAAAGAGCGGTGTATTTGCAGGAACGTCAGGCCCTTGAGGCTCGCGCCTTTAGCTTCCCATCGCACGATGGCTTCTTGCCAGCGGGCGCGGAAATGGGCGAGATTGCCGCGGTAGTTTTCCGCTCCGGCGGGATCTATCCGCGCTAGACGTTCGGCCAGCGCCTCGGCGACAGGCAGGATATTGCGCGGATCGAGGTGGAAATGCGGGTCGCCTGCCGCATGCACGTCGCCCATGGCGCGGTCGATAGTCTCCGGCACATCCCGCAGTTGCAGCAGCGCCGCGGCCTCCAGATAACCGGCTTGTCCCGGCTGAATACGGCTATTGCCCGATTCCCGCAGCAGGACGGGTAGCCAGCCGATTTCCAGTTCCGCCCCAGTGGCAACGAGAAGATCGGCGGCGCGCGCGCGTGCGATTAGCGAAGGCCGCGCCTCGATGCGGTGCGGATCTTGCATGGCGTTGGTCGCGCTCGCCGCTTCGATTCGCTCGCCGCCGATCTCCCGCGCGAGCGCCTCCCATTCCGGCACGGTCGCCAGTACTTTCACCGTCGCATGTGCGGGCAGGGCGCACAAAAAAAACAGGAACATCAGGATTCGTTTCATAGCGGCTGTCTCCTTCAGAATCAGAATTTATGTGCGCCATGGCTGCCCAGGCTCATTACATATTGCAGCGTCACTTGGTTGTCTCTTATTCCCGGCATGGCGCGGTCGCGCGACCATTGCAGCCGCAGGCGGGAAAACTCGCTCCAGCTGTAATCGACCATTGCCGAGAAGCGGCGCGGTTGCCAGGAGACGATTTCGATTTCCGCCGGGTTGGCACCAAGGGATTGCTGCCCGCTGGACAGGCGGTCGTAACGCAGCCCGGCACGCCAATTGGGCGTGAACTGGTAAACGCCCGCGATGTAATACCCATGTTGGCGCGTGCGCCACGGGCTTTCGAGCAGTTGGCCGCCGCCGTCCTCCACCGCCAGGTGGCCGCTCTCCTTACGATGAAAATATTCGGCCTGCAATTTGAAATTGCGCCGGGCGGGGTTGCCGTCCGGCGACCATTTATAAACGAAGTCGGCAATCCATACTCTGCTCTTTCCGGAAAATGCGCCCTGCGCTTCCCCGAGGATTTCCGATTCAAAATGGCTTTCGCGCGCATCGGCGCGGGTTTGCAGCCATGAAAGCCCCGCCCGCCAACTGTTCGATGCGCCGATGTCGCCGCCTGTGTGAACGAACAGGGCAAGGCTGTTGAAACCGTCGAGATTGCGCTCGTCGCCGGGGAAGCGGTTCCCTCGTCCGGCTTCCGCGCCCAGTTCTACGAAAGTCGAAAGCGGCGCGACCCATTTTGC
>JAIRWW010000273.1 GCA_031268685.1 Azoarcus sp. | reverse complement strand
GGGCAGATCACACCGAAACTATAGCATGATTCATGCCATCTGTCACAACCCCTTCCCTGGCCGCGTTTTCCTCACCCAGGTGCCAACTTTTACCGCCAACTGCCAACTCGATGTGCCCACTCTGACTGCCAACTGCCCACTTCGTTGTCACTCACTGCCACCCCAAGATTTCAGGGATCAGATGCCAGGAATCAGGGATCAGGAAAAGTCAGCAGCGGCTACGCCGCTGAAGTCAAGGAAACCCCCTGTGGATTTTCAATCGCTTTTTCCTTTTTTCCGCCCGAAGGGCGCTTGCTTTCCTGATCCCTGATCCCGGGCATCTGACCCCTGACTCCCTTCTCCCCTTGCGGGAGAAGGTGCCCCGGCAGGGGCGGATGAGGGGTCGCCCGCACCAGCGGGCGTATGCTCCTCCTTCATCCCGACTTGTGGCTCAAGTTTAGCCATCGGAAGCGGGAAACCAGAAGGATCAGGCTATAGCCGTCCGCCATCGGCGGACCACGTGCTTCCGGTGACGTAGCTGTTCGCGCTTTCCGCCAGAGTGACGTAGAGCGGCGCCATTTCCACCGGATGCCCCATGCGTCCCAAGGGCGTCGAAGCGTTGAGACTCTCGACATTGTTGTCGGGAGCGCCTAAGTAGACCTGCATCGGCGTCCAGATCGGGCCGGGGGCGACGCCGTTCACCCGAATGCCGCGCCGGGCGACCTGCTTCGCCAGCGCGCTGACCAGCGCGACGATCGCGGCCTTCGTGGCGCTGTAGTCGAGGAGGGGGCTGGCAGGCGAGAAGGCCGTGACCGAAGCCGTGAACACGAGGGCGCTCCCCGGCTTCATCACCGCGATGGCGGCCTTCGACAGCCAGAACGGCGCGTACAGGTTGGTCTTGATCGTCTGGTCGAATTTCTCGCTCGGATGCTCAAGGATGTCCGGCTGATCCAAGCCATAGCCGGCGTTGTTGACCAGGATGTCGAGACCGCCCAGTTCCTTTCCCGCCTGAGCGACGAGACTTTTGCAAAACGCTTCGGTGCGAAGGTCGCCGGGAATGGCGACGGCGTGTCGGCCCTCGCCGCGGATGAGGCCGATCACCTCCGCGGCATCCGGTTCTTCCTGCGGCAAATAGTTGATCGCGACGTCGGCGCCTTCGCGGGCGTAGGCGATCGCCACCGCGCGTCCGATGCCGGAATCGCCGCCGGTGACGAGCGCGCGGCGCCCGGCGAGACGCCCGCTCCCCCGGTACCCCGTTTCTCCGCAGTCGGGCCTCGGCGTCATGTCGCGTTGGAGTCCGGGCCAGGGCTGCGCCTGCGCCGGCTGATCGTTCGGAAACTTCGTGCGCGGGTCTCTCAGTGGCGGAACATCGCTTGGCGCCTGCGTTGCCGCGCTTTCCGCCGATGCCGGCAGGGAAGCCGCCGCCAGTCCGGCGATCGCCACGCTTTTCATCATGGAGCGGCGGCCTGCATCAATGTCGTCGTTGCCATTCAAACGCTCTGTTCCTGTTACTTTTTCAGTCATTTCGATTTTCCTTGATCGTTGAGGGGCGATCCGGCGCCAGCCTGATGGAAGAAGCCCAAGGCCGCCGCCAGGATTCACCGGAGACTTTATGGCCGCCGGGCCGAAGCTCGTGAGTCCGATCCTGCCGGATCATTGCCTGATCCTCTTGAGAGGCCATTCGATTGGCGAGCGGGCCATCGGAATCGGGCATACTGCGCCACCGTTTGACGCATCGGAAAAGCCGACATGATTTTTGAATTGGATGAAGCGGATCGCCGTCGCCGCAGCGAGACCGGCCCCCTCCGCGCCGGCCTTGCGCGACGGGTCGCGGAATTCGTCGGGGACGGCAGGGAGCGCGCCGCGCCCTGCCTGCCGGGCCTTGCTTTCTCGCAGGTCAGGGAACCCACGCCGCCGACTTCCTATCTCTACGATCCGAGCCTCTCGATGATCATCCGGGGCAAAAAGCGCGTCCGGCTTGGCGGAACCACTTATGTCTACGACGAGTCCCGTTTTCTGCTGACGGCGATCAATCTCCCGACTGTGACCGAGGTTTTGGAGGCCAGCCCGGAAGCGCCCTACCTCTCGCTGTTGATGCGCCTGGACCTTCGAGCTGCCCGGCAAATGATCGCCGACATGGACACGCATGGGACAAGTGCGCCCGTGAGTGGAATCGCCATGGCGACCGGCCCGGCTACCATCGAGCTATTCGACGCCGTCAAGCGGCTGGTCGACCTGCTCGACCGCCCCAGAGACCTTGCGCATCTGGGGGCACTGATCCAACGGGAAATCATCTATCGCATCCTCACGAGTCCCGCCGGCGCCCGCTTTCGTGAAACCGTCCTGCGCGGCACACAAAGCCAGCGGACGGCCAAGGCGATTGCCTGGCTCAAGGAGAACTACGCGCAGCCGCTCAAGGTCGAGGCGCTGGCGGACGTGGCCGGCATGGGCGTCTCCACGCTGCACCATCATTTCCGGGCCATGACGTCGATGAGTCCCTTGCGGTTCCAGAAGCATCTGCGTTTGCACGAAGCCCGCCGCATCCTTTTGGCCGAAAACGTGGATGCCGCCACCGCGGCGCTGCGCGTCGGCTACGAAAGCGCCTCGCAATTCAACCGCGAGTACCGGCGCCTGTTCGGCGCGCCCCCGATCCGCGACGTGACGCCACGGCGAACCGTCGGGACGGCACAAGAACCCGCTTGACCAGCATCGCACTCATCCGCCGGAAGTTTTTGGGGGTTTATAGGATTGCCCGTGCCGATGGAGGAGCAAAGTTATGCTGACCGCTCCCCCGCTGGATGCAATGTTCAAGACCAGGCACTCAAAGATCAAGCGCGGTGCAGCGAACTCGTCCAAGGATTGCCGCACCGCGCTTTTCGGGAACTCTTCGTTCGACCGCCATCACCCGGCGTCGTGGATCGCGTTGACGCGTTCGATTCCGCCGAGTTGGGGGGCGAAAATTTGCCAGACCTTGCGCGCCGCGTCTTCCCAGGGTCGACGGTTTTCGATGGGAACGATCTTTCCTCCGGCCTTGCGCGCTTCTTCGATGGCGACGGTTTCGTCTTCGATGATCAGTTCGTCGAAATGCCGCGCGCCTTCGACGGCCGCTTCGGAAAAGACGGCTTTTTCCTCGTCATC
>JAIRWW010000192.1 GCA_031268685.1 Azoarcus sp. | reverse complement strand
CCGCTCGACGATTGCGGCTCCGTCTGCCCGCCATGCTTGATGATGTAGCGGGCGGACACATGGCTGCGTTGGCCGATGAAAAAATCATTGACTGCCAGCAATTCCTGTCCATTCTGGAGGCGCACCCTCGCCATGCTCACTTCTGCCGTTTTCCGCCGCCCCCGGAAGCTATCTTCGACGATCTTCGCCGCGTCTTTCGGCATAAAGGGCAGCAGCACGCCATCCCAGCGGGCGGAGTCGGGATTGACGCCGATGACCGGCTGGCTGTCCAGGTACTTGAGGGTATTCGCCACGAGGCCGTCCTGGCCGATCACGACGACGAGATCGTCCGGCGCGAAGATGAAGTTGGGCAGATACTTTCGATCCAGCATCTGGAGATTGCCCAATTCTTCCATGCGCTGCCGCGCCTCTTGCACGGAAGCATGGTATTGCCGGTCTTCCTCGTCGTAATCGTCGTAATCGCCACCCAGAGAATTGATGTAAAACTTGGCCTGGCCGCGCGTATTCTGGCCTACCAACACCTTTTCCAGGCGGGTCTCGCGCGTGACGACGACGATTCGCCGGTCGTATTTTTTCACGGCCTGCCGCCCGCGCTCAGGAGGATTGGGATCGCGCGGGGGTCTCCACGAGGGCGTTCAAGAGATCGGGCGTGATGTTGAGGTTGCCGATTTTTTCCGCTTGATCGGCGATGCCCTGGAAAGCCTGCGCCAGCAAACGCCCGGAATCCAGCCCGGCGTTCGCCAATACTTTGAGGACTTCCGGACGGGTATTTTCATAGGCCGTGATGACCGACTTGAGCGCGTAAGCCTTGGCATCCGCCACGGCCTTGTCGTTGCGGGTCTTCAGGTCAATCAGCGCCTGATTCTTTTCTTCCTGCTGGATCTGGAAAGCGAGGCGTTCTTCCTGCATTTCCATTTCCTTCTTCATCGCCAGACGCTGGGTTTCCAGTTTGCTTTCCTGGATTTCGCGGTTTTTGTTTTCCACGGCGATTTCGGTATTGAGTTCGCTCTCACGAATGACGCGCTCCTGCTCCACGGCATAATTACGCCGCTGGAAAACCGCCTGGTCGGATCCCCGCAAGATATCCTCGCGCGTTTCGGCTTCCAGCGCCTTTGCGGTTTCCGGAGTGGGCCGGATAGCGGCGATGGAAAGTCCGAGGATTTCCAACCCCAGCGCTTCGACCATTTCATGTCCGGAAAGCGCCCGATGCACTTTTTGCGCGATATCGTCCGAAGAGACGATGGCTTCCTTCAAGCTGAGATTCTTGACCGCGCTCTTGATCGCGACCAGCGCCAGATTGACCAGCCGTTCCGGCAGTTTCTGCGGGTCGTCGGACTGATAGCCCAGCCCCGGCTGCTCGATGTTGATGGTGTAATTGAGCATCTGCGCCGCCTGCGCGGGTTTTGAAACGCGGTAAGTGATCTGCCCCTGGATCGTCAGCTCCTGGAAATCGGCGGAAGTCTCCGAGAGCATGAAAGGCGCATCCTCGCTGCTGACCGGCACCGCGACCAGCGAAGTCGAGGGAGCAAAATAGAAAAAGGAAAGACCGGCGCCCTCCGCCACGATCTTCTCCCGCTTGTAACGAAAGACGTAACGATTCGGCGCAAATTTTGCGAAACGCACGAAGCGCCAGATCAGCGCCTTCAAAAGCCAGAGCAACAGCCCGAATGCCGCCAACACCACCAATAGATTGAAAATGCCTTCCACTATTTTTCCTCTTTCCGTTTGGGGAAACGACAAGCTTGCGCTACCTGCCCCAGATCAGACTGAGCCAATACATGACCAACCCTCCCAGCCCGATGAGCGCCCAATATTGCATGGGAATCCAGTAAAGCGAATGTTCGCCTATCAAGACGACCCGCTCGCCACTTTTCGGGTCGAGCAATATCCTTTGCGGCCGGTCGTTCAGCCAGCGCCCCAGGAACCAGACGGCGAGTAGTCCTGCGCCGAATCCCGCCTGTAAATACGCGCTGGACGCTCCGCCGTCCAGCAGCTCATCGCACATACTCTCGGTCAGCATTGCCAGCGTAACGGGAATGACCAGCGCCAGAATTCCCCAGCCTCGCCAGATGATCATGTCGTTCTCCTTGGTGTATTCATGTATCAGCGCCAGGGCCGCGCCTCGACGCGCAGCCTGCCGGTAAAACCGGGCCGCGCGCGTTGCGCAATATCGATGTCGAAAGCCACGCCGTTGCCGTCAGTGAGGGGGTAGATCTCTGCGTTCTCGCCCGGCTTTCCGGGATTGTCTTCCTGGAAGCCGTACTTGATCTGCCAGTCCATCGGCCCCTTGCCACCGGGGAAGGCTTCGACGATGATCTGCCGGCGCAAGATATAGCCGCCTTCATAGTGGTGCTTCATGAACAGAGCGCCGTCGACCTCGTAGTCGGGAACAAGGATGTTCAGGTCGAAGGCAAAGCTGACCGAGCCCGACGCACTGACGCTCCTCTCCGGATCGAGAAAGACCGAGAACAGATGCGGGCTCCAGCTCCGGTCGGGCGGACGCTGCGTATTGGGCTCGCCGGGAAAGAGGTCGCCGTAGGTGCGAAAGATTGCCGAATGCTCGCGCGCATCGCGCCGGGTGACCTGCCACTGGTAGCCGCGGATGCCGACCGCGACTTCGAACTGGTAAGAAGCGTTGACCGTCTTGCCGGCCTTCAGCGCCTCGGCGACCTCGCTCGGCAGCGAAATGTCATCGATGTCCAGGATGCCGTCGACGCGCAGCGTGCCGAACAGGAAACGGGAAAGATTCTGGTAGCCTTCCTCCGAATTGACGATGCCGTAGTGTCCGGAATGGCTGCGGTGCACGAAGGCCCGCGGCGAAGATATGTCCCTGCCGTCCGGCCCCGGACCGTGTGTCGCCGCGTTGGCGATGCGCACCAACCCGTCGCTGCCGGCTCCGGCGGCCAGCGCGGACAGGCCGCGCAACTCGGTGTAGTCGCGCGCGTCGGTGCCGATCAGGTTGAAGACGCGCTCCGGCGGGAAGCCGCGCACGACCGAAACATCGCCCGCGTCCGGCAACGCGAGATACTTGCCCATCCGCTCGCGGTTGAAGTTGCTGATGTCGCCAAAACTCAGCCAGCCGGGAACGTTGCGCACGACGCGCAGATCGATGCCGTTGTGCGGCGTGGCGTAGGTAAACACCTTGTCGACCGCGCCGCGCGCCTCTGGCGAACCCAGTTCCGGATTTTGCAGGAACGCACGGCAGATGAGCCCGCCCATCGAATGCGCGACGAGATAGACGCGGAAATCTTCTTCCGCGACGTCGTTTTTAGGATTGGCGCAGACCTTGTCGCGCAGGCGCAGGATCAACCGGTCGAGTCCGCGCGCGAAGCTCTCGATCGGCGGCGTGTCGCCGCCGCCGAAATCCGTGCTGGCTTCGTCGTAATAGCGGTAGATGACAACGCTGCGGTAAGGCAGCGGGCGGTCGTTCCGCTCGCTATCCAGGATGTCCTCGCCGCCCTCGAAAACGTCGGAATAACCGTAATCGCCCATCAAGCGGACGAGCGGCGATTCAAAGAAAAAGCGCTTGATTTCTCCGGTCCAGGCTGTGCGCGCTTTCGTCGAGCCGATGTTGAAACCCATGTACGGATCGGCGACGGCCTCGTCGACCGCGCCCTGGGTCGCGGCAAAGCCGCGCACGTAGATGATCGGATGGAAGGGATGAAGTGATTTCACGGACATAACGCCTCCTTTATTGTCGCGATTATAATCTGCCATTTAGCGTATTCACCGCAGCGCCACAAAACTTGCCAACGCTATATCCTCACCCTTCGTTCGCTTCTTTCTCATTTGAACCGAAGTTACTCTGACGAAGTTGCCCTGATATCGGCAGCGTGTTCGAGCCTGCGGGCGGATTACCATCCGCCCCTATGCGCGGCTATGCGCAAACTCGTACACCTGTGCTTCGGCGTGCTCAAAAATCGCACTCCATACCGCTCAGATTTCTCCACAAATCGCTTGACAGGGTAGACGGTATCTACGGTGCATGTGGCCGCAGGGGACGATGGCAATCGTCCCGCCAGGCAGCTTGCCGGACAGCAAGGCCATGCGCTGTCTGCCGCCCCGCGCCCCTGCGTTCTGCTCGCTGTAAATTTCACTCTTGACAGAACATTCAGAACAACCCCTGATTCGTCGCCATGAAACTCACACCGATCTCCGAACGATTCATCCTGCACTGGGGCGAAATGGGCGCGCGCTGGGGCGTCAACCGCAGCGTGGCGCAAATCCATGCCCTGCTCTACCTCGCCGGATGCCCGCTGGCGGCGGACGAAATCGCGGAAACGCTCTCGGTGGCGCGCTCCAATGTCAGCACGAGCCTCAAAGAACTACTGGCATGGCGGCTGGTGAAAGTCAGCCACATCATGGGCGACAGGCGCGACCACTTCGAGACTTCGGGAGATGTCTGGGAGCTGTTCAAGCTGATCGTCGAAGGCCGCAAACAGCGTGAAGTAGAACCAACGCTGGCGGTGCTTGGCGAGTTCATCGCCAGCCCCGACTTCGCCGAAGAAATGCCGGGTGTGCGGCAACGCATCCAGGAAACGCGCGAATTCATCCGCATACTCACCGTCTGGGCCGACGAAATGTTGCGGCAGGAGCCGGAAACCCTGATGAAAATCCTCAAAATGGGCGCGAAGCTGCACGACTTCGTGCGAAAGAAAAAGGAAGAATGACGTCGCCGCAACGACTCATATCGCGCATTCCCTGCCATCAACCGGCATTGACCAGACCGGCATTGACCGTTCGAGCCGAGCTTGACCAAAGCCCTTGATTCCATGGAAATGCCCTTCGACAGACTCAGAGCGAACGAAACATCCTGTCATGTATCTGACCAGTATCGAACATAACCGGTAGCAGCGCGCCGGCCCCGCATGCGGCATCCGCCGCTTTTTTAAAGCCCGAACATTTCAGTTTTTACTGAAACTACAGACAACAAAGGAGAATCATCATGGACACCGGCATCTATCCACTGGAATTTCTCTACGATGGCAACTGCCCCATCTGCCTTTGCGACGTGGCCAGACTGCGCCGCCGCGACAAACATCAGCGCCTTCATTTCATCGACGTCACCGCCCCGGATTTCGACCCGGCCCGCTACGGGCGCGACAGAGAAGCCCTGCTCGCCCGCATCACTGCGCGACGCGCCGACGGCGTCATCGTCGAAGGGCCGGAAGTTTTCCGGCTGGCGCTCGCGGCAGTGGGCTTCGGGTGGATCGCAGCGCCCACGCGGCTCCCCGTCCTCGCGCAAATCACCGAACTCGCCTATAGCTGCTTCGCCCGCCGCCGCACATGGCTGTCAAAGCATTTCGGCGGCATTTTCCGCCGCCTGACGCCGCCGGATTGCACCGATGGCGCTTGCCGCGTGCCGCAAACCATGCGCGGAGACCGGCCATGAAAGTCCTGCTCTGCGGCGCGGACGGATTTCTCGGGCAGGCGATCCACCGGGCGCTCGCCGCCGCTGGCCATCAAGTCATTCGCGGCGTACACCACCTCCGTCACCCCGGCGACATCGCAATCGACTACCAGCGCGACCTGAGGCCGGAAGTCTGGCTTCCCCGGCTTGAAGGCGTGGACGCCATCGTCAACGCCGTCGGCATCCTGCGCGAACGACAGGCGGGCGACTTTGCGCGCATCCATCATCACGCCCCGGCAGCGCTGTTCCGCGCCGCATCCATGGCGGGCATCAAAAAGATCGTGCAAATCTCCGCCCTCGGCGCGCCCGCATCGATGCCTTATCTCGCCAGCAAATATGCGGCGGATGCGGCCTTGCTGGAAACCATGCCCGAAAATGCCACGATATTGCGGCCCGCGCTCATCTTCGGGCCGGAAGGCGCATCGACGCGCTTCTTCCTGACGATAGCCAGCCTGCCCATACTCTGCATTCCGCGCGGCGTGGGCGAACTGCGGCCCGTGCATGTGGAAGACGTGGCACAGTCCGTCGCGGCATGCCTTGCGATGCCCGCCGCGCCCAGCCGCGTGCGCCGCCTCTGCGGCCCCCGCGCCCTGGGTTACGCGGACTGGATGGAGACTTATCGCAAGCTGATGAAGCTGCCGCCCGCGCCACAGCTGCCGGTTCCGGCCTTCGTCATGGCGGCAGCGGCGCGCTGCGCCGGAATGTTCCGCGCTTCCCTCCTGAGCCGCGACACCTGGACCATGATGAAGCACGGCAACCGCGCCGACACCGGAGACACGGCGGACATCCCCGCCCCGCCGCCGCGCGATCCCGCCGCCTTCGCATCGCCCGAAGATGCCGCGCGCCTGCGCCTCCCGGCGCTCGCCGCCTGGCGGCGGCCCATGCTCATCGGCGTGCTGGCTGCCATCTGGCTTTTGACCGCATTCGTCTCCGCCGGCATCTTCCCGATCACAGAAAGCCTGGAACTGCTGCGCCCCTTCGGCCTGACAGGGACAGCGGCGCTGGCCACGCTCGCGCTCGCCACAGCCTTCGACGCGCTCATGGGCATCCTGACCCTTATCCGGCCCGGACGAAAACTCTGGCTGTTCCAGTTCGCCCTCGTCGCCGCCTACACCCTGGCGATCTGCTGGCGACTGCCTGAATTCCTGCTCCATCCCTTCGGGCCGGTGCTCAAAAATCTGGCAATCGCGGCGCTCATCGTTCAACTCCATGCAGAGGAAACCGCATCATGAACACCTATCTGCTCGTCAAATGGCTGCACATCGTCTCGTCCGTACTCATGGTCGGCACGGGCTTCGGCACAGCGTTTTATCTCTTTTTCATCAATCGCACAAAAAACGTGCAAGCAATCGCCGCGGTCAGCCGCCTCGTCGTGCGCGCCGACACATGGTTCACCACGCCCACCGTCATCATTCAGCCGCTCTCAGGGCTATGGCTGATGCAGCAAGGCGGCTGGACACTCACCACCGGCTGGATACTCGCCTCGCTCGCGCTCTTTTTCCTCGCAGGCGCCTGCTGGCTGCCCGTCGTCTGGCTGCAACTCAAACTGCGCGACATGGCGGAAGAAACCGCCCGCACCGGCGGACACACACTACCGCCCCGCTACTGGCGCTTCGCGCGCCGCTGGGAATGGCTCGGCTACCCGGCGTTTACGGCGGTGACCGCGATCTTTTTCCTGATGGTGAACAAGTCCTTCTGAAATGCGGATTATCATGCCCCCGTTCCGACAGACAGGAGTTCCGCCCCATGGCCGATACGCTGCCAGACCTGAGCCGCGCCGTGCTGGCTTTCCGGGACGAGCGCGACTGGGCGCAATTCCACGGACTGAAGCATCTGATCGTATCGCTTTGCCTGGAAGCGGGCGAAGTGCTGGAACTGACGCAATGGAAGAGCGACGCGGAAGTGGAAGCCCTGCCCCACGATCCCGCAA
>JAIRWW010000266.1 GCA_031268685.1 Azoarcus sp. | reverse complement strand
CGTGCTCAGTACGCGCCCCTGGGCGAACATGATGCCGCGCGAGCGCATCGCCACGTACAGGGCGAGCGTGAAACTGACGAGCAAATTCACAAGCCCTATCAGCAAGACACCCGCGGCGGTGGTGACGATGACGGCGACGGGCAGCTCGAAGCCGTGCGCCGCGACGGCGTAGCCTGTGTAGGCGGCGGAAAAGGCGATGTGACGGATATCCAGCGGCAGGCCGAACAGCATGCCAATGGCCGTGGCCCCGCCAAGCAGGAAGCCGAAGAAGAAATTGCCCGCCAGCGCGCCAAGGTTGTTTTCGACGTAGCCAGCAAAACGTTGCATGACTGCTTCGCCGAACAGGCGTCGCGGCCAGCGCAGTTGCGCCAGACGTTCGGGAATGCGGTTATAGGCCGCCAGATTGTCGTAATAGGCGGCTATCAGGCCGGAAAGAAACAGGCAGACGCCCGCGACCGCCGCAAAAAATGGCGCGCCGCCAAAGGGGCTGGCATCGGCAAGCAGGGCATCGGCCTTGGCCGTGTCTATGAAGGGGGCGCCAGCCAAATGCCAGAAAACGAACGAGAATAAAATCGCCATCGGTATGGAAAGGCCAAGGTTGCCGACGATGGCGGCAAACTGGCTGCGCAGGGTGCGCACTACGGTGTCGGCGAGATTGTCGAGGTTGCGTTTCCCGCGAGTCTCTTCGATTGAGGCGGCTATGGCATTGGCGGTCATTGCGGGCTGCTTGGTGGCTACGGTGCCGCCCAGGATGTGGATGAGCGAGAAGCCGATGCCGTAGTTGAGGCAAAAGCACAGGGCTTCAGTGAGCGGCGCCATGTGCCTGCCTGCGAGCACGATCTTGAAGGCCGACATGAAAGCGATGATGAAGCCGCCGAGCGCCGCCGATCCCAGCATGGAAAAATATTCGCGCCGGGTCGTGGTGATGTATTTTTCGCCAGTTTTTCCGGCGCTCTCGGTCATGCGCAAGGAAAGCAGCCCGACGTTGGTGCTCCAGTAGTCGGAGAGACGGTTCTTGCGGCATTCGGCCCGCACCAGCCGCTTGAGCAGTGCGACTGCCTGCGGCAGAAGCGGCACGATGTCGCGGGATTGATGCAAGCCGCGCAACAGCCCGAGCAATTCGTGGATGCGGTCGAGATGCTGGTGCAGGCGTTCGAGCGTCAGGGTCAGGGTCAGGCTCGTTCCGCGCCGGGTCGCCCGCCGCCGCACGCGCAGCAAGACTTCGTTGCACTGATCGAGCATCACGCCGAGATGCGCCTCGCTTTCGAGCGGCGTTGTAGGGTCGCTCCACCATTCGCGGTAGGCATGCAGATACTCCACGACTTCTGCATTTTGGGCCAAAAACGGCGACTCTACCTCTTCGAGTTGAGGATCCACGCGCACAAGCTCGGGATCGAGACCGATTGATGAGACGTGGTAAGACAGTATCCGCAAGGCTTCGAGCATTTCGGAAACCGCCACCGGCAGCGTATCGCCAGCGATCTCCGTGCACGCCTCGCCGCTCTCCATGCCGTCTTCCCCGCCCGCCAGCACGGCATGGAAAAACGCCGTCCAGGTTTCATCGGGAACCGCTTCGACCCAGTCTTCATCGCCCTTGCAATGGAAAATAACCGCCAGCAAATCCTTCAAATAACCGGTATCGACCACATCAGGCAGCAATCTGCGGGTAATGCGGCGAACCATTTCGCTGAAAAAACCGCGATAGGGCAGCATGCCGGAGGCAACATACAGCGAAACCTGCTTATGCTCGACAAAAAGGCGCAACAGGGCCGCGCGCAGCGCAATGCGCGCATCGGGCCGGGCTGCGAGGCCGGTAGTCAGGGCTGCGAGCGTTTCGCCAGCATCTTCCGTGTGGCGGGCGGGCCGCAGCGCATCGGCCAGCGCCATCCACATGGAAATCTCGTCGCCGCCCGCGGCGAAGCGGTCGAACAGGGGCGCAAAGCGGCTTTCATCGGAAGCCTTGTTTTTGTTTCTGCGAAAAGGGTTCCAGGCAAAAGTCATTAGGATCTCGTCTCCATCGGTTTCGGGAACAGTAGCACGCCATTTTTTGCAGCCGATGACGCCTGCCTCGCCTTAAGGCATGCGATTCCAGGTTTGGCGGAATTGTTCAAAATTCCCCTGGATCATCCTGGATCATGTCGGCCTGCTGTTTATCCTGGCCGGGCGGCCCGCGCTCGGCGGCGCACGGTCTGGCGTCAACCGGAAATCTTGACTGCTTATGTACCACAAGAATCGGTTTTTCCGCTGAGGCCCGTTATCCATTTGGACCAAACATCATCATTTAACTGATCATCATACATCCAGCGGGTCTATGTCGGCCTGCCAGCGCAATTCGCGCGGGACTTTCAGGCTGCGGATCTGTTCCAGCCAGCACGCGAGAAAATCTTGTAGCGCGCCCCGCCGATCGGCTTCGATCAGCAACTGCGCCCGCTCACGCCGCGCAAGGCGGGTGAGACGCATCGGCACCGGATCGAAGAAGCGGACCTCCGGCGGCGCAAGCCTAGCGGCGAGTTCGCGCGCCCGGCACAGGAAATCCACGGCGGCGCTCAATTCTGGCGCGTCGGCTTTCAGCATGGTCTGGTACGCGAATGGCGGAAAACATGCGGCGCGGCGGTTGTCGAGTTCCATGGCGGCAAAAGCATCGAAATCATGCCGGGCAAGGCAATGGTAGAGCGGATGTTCCGGGTATTCGGTCTGGATGAGGACTGCGCCGGGCAGCGCGGCGCGGCCTGCACGGCCACCGACTTGCATGAGTTGCTGGAACAGGCGCTCCGGGGCGCGAAAATCGGCGGCATGCAGCGAGGCATCGGCGCCAAGGACGCCAACCAGGGTGAGGCGGGGAAAGTCATGGCCCTTGGCCATCATCTGGGTGCCAACAAGGATGTCGGCTTCGCCAGCGGCAATGATCGCCAGCAGGGCTTCCCATTGCGCGCGAGTGCGGGCGGCGTCGCGGTCGATCCGCAGCACCCGCGCGGCGGGAAACAGGGCGGCAAGGTGCGCTTCTATTCTTTGCGTACCGCGACCAAAGGGGCGGATATCCTGATTGCCGCAGACCGGGCAGGCGCGGGGTATGGGGGCATCCGCCCCGCAGTGGTGACAGCGCAGCCGCTGGTCGGCAAGGTGGACGACGCGGTTTGCCGAGCAGTGCGGACATTGGCTAACCCAGCCGCAGGCCGGGCAGGACAGTACCGGGGCATAGCCACGGCGGTTGATGAAGACGAGGCTTTGCTCGCCGCGTTCCAGCCGGGCGGCGATGGCTTGCCGCAATGACGGGCTGAAGCCTTCGTCGAGGCGGCAGCGGCGTGTATCGATGGTTTTCACCGTCGGCAGGGAGGCGGCAACAGCTCTTGCGGTAAGCCGCAGCAGGCGGTAATGGCCACGTTGCGCGTGGTGCCAGCTCTCAAGCGAGGGCGTGGCCGAGCCAAGCACGACCGGCACCTTGCGCTGACGCGCGCGCCAGACGGCAAGATCGCGCGCCGAGTAGCGGATGCCTTCCTGTTGCTTGTAAGAAGCATCGTGTTCCTCATCGATCAGGATCAGTCCCAGTCGTGGCATGGGGGTGAAGACCGCAAGCCGGGTACCAAGCACGATGTCGGCGTCTCCGGCCAGGGC
>JAIRWW010000087.1 GCA_031268685.1 Azoarcus sp. | reverse complement strand
GCATTCGCCTACAATGCGAAGTCGGTTTCCTTTTTGAGAAAGACCTGCCATGCCGTCCCTGCAATTGCTGATGCGCCTGCCTTTCCGTTTGTATTTTCTGGCGCTGTCCGTGTTGTGTGCGGCCGAACTGTGCTTCGGTGTTTTATATCTGCAAGGAGTCAAGGGGTTGGAACCCTGCCCGATGTGCGTCATGCAGCGTTACGCACTGCTTGGGGTGGGCCTTGTCGCGCTTGTCGCCGCCATACACAATCGTATTCCGCGCATTTATGGCGCGCTCGTTGCGCTCGCCGCCCTTGCCGGTGGAGGCGTTGCCGTCCGCCAAAGCTGGCTGCAACTGAATCCGCCCGCAGTTTCGGAATGCGGCCCCGATCTCGAATTCATGCTGGATAGCTTTCCGCTCACCGAGCTTTTGCCGAAACTGTTTCGCGGCGCGGGCGATTGCAGCGCAGTCGACTGGACATTTCTCGGCCTGTCGATTGCCAATTGGGCGCTTGTCACCTTCACAGGCATCATAATTGCCACGCTCTGGATGATCCTGCGCCGCCCGCCGCGCTGAAGCGTGGTTCGTGCGTGGCAAAGGCAAAACCGGTCTGATGATGCGCTTGTGAAATGTGGGTCTTGTCGAATGCTGCGCTCAGGCTGGAATCTCTCCAACAGGCAGGAAACCACTAGGGCCATCATCGCGCAGGCTGATGTATTCGAGCCGCCACTGGTCTACACGCCGAAGGTCGGCGAGCGTGATGTGGGTATCGGCCACGGCCTCGCACGAGTCGAGTGCGATTTCAGTCGCTTTGTCGGGAGTCCCATAAGTTTCTTCAAAAAGTTTTTGCAATTGACTTGCAACCCGTTCGGCAGACTCGCGTCCTCGTGTACTCCCCTCGGTGGCATCGTACACTACTGATATTGCGAGTGCATAAGGTTCGCCTTCGTCCGTTTCTGCCTGCCGCTGTTCGCCCAAATCGAAAAACAAGCCGACCAGATACTCTGCTTCAGGGTGCAGGATTTTTGAAATATTTTGTTCGACGGTGTATTTGCCTGAACGTTTTCGCAACCGCATTTCAAACGCATTCGGAAAGGCCGGCCGCCCGTATCGTGCTGCAAGCCATTGTTTGAATGTGCGTTTTGCGTTGCTTGAAAGAGAGGCAATATTATTTTTCGCATGCGCGGCAAAATCTTTTTTGGATACTCTCCGCCGCTCGTTTTGCCGAAGCTCAAGGGCCAGTGCCTCGCCTTTCGGACATTCGTAGATCAAGTGAAGTCTTCGCGGGTTTTTGGCGTATGTGAACTGGGCGTTCGGCTTGGCGTCATTGGCAAGCGCCTCGGCAATGATGATCTCAACGAAGGTTTCGTCCTTATGCCGAAGATCGCAGTCATGCGTGATGATGACTGCGTGGTGTCCTTCGTCTTCCGCATCGATCAGGTGCAACTGCACCGCAGCCTCGTGCGTCAGAAGATCGCCTTGTTGCCAGCCGGTATCACGCGGCAGCATTCATGATCTCTTGGGAAATCACTCGAAAGCCCCAGGTATGGAAAGCTCGGCGCGCCATTCGTCCGAGGATTTCGCTTTCGAGCTTGCCAATCCGGAGCGTTTGTATGCAGCGTCCATTTTCCGGGCTTCGTCGATGAGCAACTGGATATGCGATGGCAAAAGCTGATCGGCGGCGGCAAGCTCCATCAGTGATTGGCTGTCGAATGCTTTCATTTTCCAGATAGCGGAGGCGCGCATTACTCCCGCGTTGCGCAGGGCGTCAGCAGCGTGGCCGAGTGTGTATATTCGCTTGAATTTGTCAGGCTCGGGCGTGGCTTCCCCGTTGATCCATTTGTAGATGGCTTGCCTGGAAACATTGAATACCACCGCCAGATCAGTAATGGCAGGATTAAATGTCTTTCGGATGTTTGCAAGGTGCTCTGGGGCGGAGCGAAGGTCTGGCCGTGGGGCAGCGCCGTCTGCCGAGTCGATGTCGACAAGGTAAGGAACGCGCGCACGTAGCATTTCGCGCCACTCTTCGGCACGAGCGACATCGAGCATACTGCCGGTGCCATCCATCCCTAGAAAGTACATGCCAGCTGCTGCGCCGGCACAGGGGGAATCAGCTAGAACAATGCCTATATATTTCTGGCCATGAGTTGTCGTTGCAATGTCCATGGTGTTCGATTCCGGTTGTTTCAAGCCCATGCGGCACGTGCGTGATCACTTGTCGTCGCAGCAAATACGGCCTGGATCGCTGTATGAAGCGAGCGTAGCTGTTCGTTTAGCTTGTCTCTATCGACGGGCATAATCCCTTCGGCGTAGTGATCAGTGTCGATTATCGCATGATCTCGGGGTATTTTCTCCTCTGCAAATCTGGGATGCATTACCAGACCGCCGGAGGAAATGTCCGGAGGAAACCCCAGGCGTGCAGTCATCCTGGTTACGCGGACGATCAGATTTCCCGACGGCGCAAGAGGATGCTCCTTGGTTGTGAATACAGATTCGGCCATCGTATATCGCCGATCCGCATTGAACTCAATGCCGTGTAAGCCGCCAGCCAAATATTGCTCCACGCTTTCGCCGGGGCGTGGCAAGATGGCATCCAGATAGCGAAGCCCCAGCCGGGCAACATGATCAAGCCTGACGATTTCATGTACGGCAGTCAAGCCGCGCAATAACTCTGAAATGAATTCATCATGCGTCTGGTAGTGGGTGGTGTGATACGTGATGGCAGAGGGGGCAAGAATGAAGCCCGCCGTCCGGTTGCTCCGGGTCATCAGCCAAAGCACTATCGGCTGAATCTGCGGCCCGGTTACCTGGTTTGCCGGACCAGATCCTGGAATGACCAAGTGCGTTATATGCTGGGGCGCGTACAGCGGATACCCTTGTTGGCGTAAGCGATCCTGAATCTGATCGACATATTTATCCATTGCGGCGACGGGATTGAAGCGCGCCTGCGCCAGAGCATAGAAACCGGGCGCGTTCGACATTCTTTCACTCATGGTCCGCTCCGGTTTCTGGCAGGGCTATTGTCAGCCAAGCTGTTTACACTTTGGTTGACAATTATAGACACGGCAAGCAGAAATAGCGTTATTTGCGCTATTTTTGTGCAAGAGGCAGCAGACCTTCGTTGCTGTCTGGGCGCCAAGGAAAGGTCGCTAGCCCTCCCGCCAGATCAGCCGACGACGCGGACGGTAGCTCCGCCGATTTCATAGCGTCCGTCGGGAAGCGCATGGCAGCGAGTCACGCGCAGGTGTGTCACCAGCGGCGGGCGTGCGACCCGCTCGTTCGGCGATGTGATGACCACCTCGATCACCTCGCCTTCACCGGGCACATAAGGAACGTGCAGCGTCATGCCGCTCACGCTCAACTCAATACATTCCGCCGCTATCTCGCTTCCATTGTTGACACGAATGCAGGCAGAACAGCCAAGGGGGATGCGACGGTCGAGGCGGCGATCCCGTGGGGAAGCGTAATCCATGATCCTGTCTGGCGTCGGGTTGGCAATGTTCCCCATTGTAGCGCCCGCGCGGCTGCTCACCATGACTGAAGTCATGCCGGCAGGCAAGATCGCACGATCCGCCACGGCACATCGGTAGCGCACAGTCCAGTTGTCGGTCAAGAAAAAATCCGCCGCTTGGTGCGAAAAGTTGACAAATTCCGACAGGTATATATAGTTGACAAAATTAGTCGGCAATAACCGCAAGCTTGCGCATCTCGCGCGTGTCAATACAAAAGGAGGGAGGCATGAGACTTACAACCAAGGGACGTTTTGCAGTCACGGCAATGATCGATCTGGCGTCGCGCCAAGGCGGCGGGCCTGTGACGCTGAACGGTATTTCGGAGCGCCAGAATATTTCCCTTTCCTACCTTGAACAGCTTTTCGGCCGCCTGCGGCGCTACAACCTCGTGAAAAGCGTGCGCGGGCCGGGCGGCGGCTATCGGCTGGCCCGCGACATGGACGAAATTACAGTGACCGATGTCGTGCTCGCGGTCGATGAACCTCTCGACGCTACCCGCTGCGGCGGGCGGGCGAACTGTAACAATGCGGCACAATGCATGACCCACGATTTGTGGGCCAATCTCAACAAACGCATGTTCGATTATCTCGACTCGGTCACACTGGGTTCGCTGGTCGGACAAAGAACTTACCCCGCCGCAGCCGTAGCCGTGGCCGGGCAAGTCTTGCCTGCAAAGGCGCTGCGGGTGGAGAATCGCCTGTCCTGAACATCACAGGGTGTCCGCATGACCGACATCATCTATCTTGACTGGAACGCGAGCGCGCCGCTCGACCCGGTCGTGCGCGAAGCCATGCTGCCGTGGCTTGGCGAGCGATTTGGCAATGCATCGAGCGTGCATGAACATGGGCGGCGGGCGCGGGCTGCGATAGAAGCCGCTCGGGAGAGGGTGGCCGCCGCTGCCGGAGCCTTGCCGGGCGAAGTCATTTTCACCAGTGGCGGTTCGGAAGCGAACAACCTGTTCATAAAGGGCGTGGCGGCTTCCTGCAAACCGGGGACGGTCGCTGTGAGCGCCGTGGAGCACCCCAGCGTGCTGGAACCGGCGCGCCAACTCGGGCGGCAGGGCTGGCGATTCTCCGAGATCGGCGTGACGGGCGCGGGCGCGATAGACGAAACCGCTTGGCGCGAAGCGCTGGCGCTGCGGCCCGCCATCGTCTCGGTGATGAGCGCCAACAATGAAACTGGCGTGGTGCAGAACATCGCGGCGCTGGCCGGCGAGGCGCGCGCCGCAGGCGTATATTTCCACAGCGACGCGGTGCAGGTTTTCGGCAGGCTGCTCTGGGATTTCCACTCACTGGGGCTTACGGCGGCGACGCTGTCGGCGCACAAAATCGGCGGGCCGCTTGGCGCGGGGGCGCTGTTGCTCGACAAGCGGGTGGAACCAATTCCGCTCATCGCGGGTGGCGGTCAGGAGAGGGGGCTGCGCGCGGGTACGGAAAACGTAGCCGCGCTGGTCGGTTTCGGCCTTGCCGCCGAGCGCGCTGTGGCGCGGCGGGATGCGGAAGCGCGGCGACTCTCGGCCTTGCGCGACGAATGCGAAGCGCGGCTCGTAGTGGCAGGCGCAACGGTGTTCGCCTATGGCGTAGCGCGGCTGCCCAACACAATTTATTTCGCGTTTACCGGAATCGACGGCGGCGCGCTCGTAGACAGACTGGACCGCGCTGGCTTTGCCTGCGGCAGCGGCTCGGCCTGTTCCAGCACGCGGCCTGGGGCATCGCATGTATTGCGCGCGATGAATGTGGAACCCGGCTTGGCGCGCGGCGCGGTTCGGATGAGCATGGGTCGTGAAACCCGCGGGGGAGAGATTGAGGCCTTCATCGCGGTACTGGTGCACAGCGTTTCGGAGCTGAAAAACCTCGTAGCTGTATCGGTATGACGAGTAATGGTGTAAAAACGCTTCCTTGCCTCATGCAGTGAAAAAAACAGAGAGAGACAGCGACATGGTGAAACTCCCGATCTACCTG
>JAIRWW010000052.1 GCA_031268685.1 Azoarcus sp. | reverse complement strand
CCACACAAAACCATCCGCTATTGGGAGGGAGGCATAAAAAAGGTTGAACGTGCCCAACAACTCGGCGAATACTGCCGCCGCACAGTAATACGCACACTACGCGGCGGCCTGATGATCGTCCCGGCAGAGCACGAAAATGCTGCCAATACAGCCATGAAAGATTGTCGCCGGGAAGCTTTTCCGGTCGTGATGCGGTAATACGGCATGTTGTGACGGCACTCGTGAACCACCTGTGTTTGGCGGAACGATTGCCATCGTCCCCTACGGGGGGAACATGCGTAAGGGCGGATGGCAATCCGCCCGCAGGCTCAAATCGGGGTTGCACTGAATTTTCTGGGTGTGCTGGCCATCACGGCGAGACTGTCTGAAGACTTTGCTCCTTCCAGCTCTTTTGCAGCAGGGCTTACGGCCGCCATCTGGCTGTCCTGGGGTATTTCGGTATTGGGATTGATCCTGGGCGGATCGGGCAAAAAAAAGCTTGGCGCGATATTGGTGATAGCAGGTTCCATTTTGTTCGTACCTATGGGACTCGTCGCGGTTTTCGGCGCCAAAAAAATGTTGAACGCTGAGGAAAAATGCGATATCGATGCACGGCGGCAGTTCGCTTCGACCAATGACGGTACGCCTTTGCCTCCTGCATGAGCATCCGCACTGATCATTGACAGGAAATGAAGATGAGTGAAATGGCAGACACACAAAAACAGGACGATGTACTGAAGTTCCACGCAAATAAATGGTCGCCCCTGATGATTGCCTTGGGATTGGGCGTCATATTGGCTCTGGTATCGGATGTTCTTCCGGGAACAGGCGGTATGTGGACTATCACGATAGTGTTCGTCACGCTGGGATTCTGGAAGCAATTCAGTGCTTATATCACCCTTGATGCAGACTGCTTTGAAATCAAGCTCGCGCCAGCGGCGGGGTGGCACACAGTGCTTTACACTGAAGTGACGCAGGTCGAGAAAAACGGTAATGTCCTCAATATCTATTATGCAAAGCACAATACGGCAACGAACACGAAGCAGCTGCGGATCAAACTGCGGCTTGGAGAACTCGATGAAACGGAACAGGCACGTTTCATTGATGCATTCCGTGCCCGGCTACCCGCCATGACAGGCAGCCAGATTTGACTTGATATGGCTATATGATACCCATGATGCATCTGACAGGCACATGACACGAAAGCGAGCATAACGCTGTCTGGCAATCCGGCACATGCCAGCGCGGCGCTTACCGCCAGGGGCGTTACAATCTTCGCTTCGCGCGGGCCACCCAGGGGCTTGGCGCTCTTTCGATCCGGGTCATCCATGTCTGTCTACAGCGTCCTCAAAGTCCTGCACATCTTTTTCGTCGTCAGTTGGTTCGCTGGGCTTTTTTATTTGCCACGCATTTTCGTCAATCATGCCATGGCCGAAGACGAGGCGACGCGCGAGCGGTTGGGAATGATGGAGAGAAAGCTCTACCGGTTCGTAACGCCCATCGGCGCCCTCGCCATCGTCTGCGGACTGGCCCTGTGGTTCACCTTCCCTGGGCTTTATTCCGGCGGCTGGCTGCACGTCAAAACGGCGCTGGTGGCGGGGCTTGCCGCCTATCACGTTTATTGCGGGCGGCTGTTGCGCGATTTCGCCGCAGGACGCAACCGCCACAGTCACGTGTGGTATCGGGTATTCAATGAATTGCCAGTCTTGGTGCTGCTCGCGGTGCTGGTGCTGGTGGTGATGAGACCATTCTGAGCGCCTTCATGAGCGAAATATTTTTTTCTCCCGCACCGCGCGGCCTCGAAGAGGCGCTTACCAATGAGTTGCGCACGCTTGGCGCGGTCGATCTCCGCACAGTGCCCGGCGGCGTGGAATGGGCCGGAGACTGGATGACATGCTGGCGCGCCAATCTCGAAAGCCGCCTTGCAACCCGCGTGTTGTGGCGCGTGAGCCAGGGCCGCTACCGAAACGAGGCTGATATCTACAGGCTGGCATACGCTACGACATGGGCGAAATGGTTTACGCCATCGGAGACGATCCGCGTTTTCGTCACCTCACGCCAGTCTCCGCTAAAAAGCCTGGAATTCATCACGCTGAAGATCAAGGACGCCGTGTGCGACCATTTTCGCGCCGTACATGGACACCGTCCCAATGTCGATACGGCGCAGCCCATGGTGCGTATCACCGCCTTTTTGACTCGCGATACCGTTACGCTGTATCTCGACACCTCGGGCGAGCCACTCTACAAGCGCGGGTTCAAGCCGGGCACGGTCGAAGCGCCGCTCAAGGAAAACCTCGCCGCCGGTATTCTGGCGCTTTCCGGCTGGCGGGCGGACGAGCCGCTGGCCGATCCGATGTGCGGCAGCGCGACCTTTCTCATCGAGGCGGCGCAGATCGCGCTCGACATCGCGCCTGGACTGGGCCGGCATTTCGCGTTCGAGCATCTGCGCACGTTCAAGACCGCAGAATGGGCCGAGCTTCGCAGAAAGGCTGAAGCGCGGCGACAGCATCCACGCAACTTGCCCATATATGGTTCGGACATCGCAGGCAGCCAGTTGCGGCGCGCGCGCGAGAACCTCGCCGCTGCCGGGCTAGATGGCTGCGTGAGTCTAGAAAAAGCCGATTTGCTCGATTTGGCGCCACCTGCGGCAGGCGGGGTGATGGTCGCCAATCCGCCTTACGGAGTGCGGCTGGGCGAAGCAGAAGAACTTGCCGCTTTCTATCCCCGCCTTGGCGATGCGCTAAAAAAACGCTGGCCGGGCTGGCGCTGCTATCTGCTGTCCGCCGATATGAGTTTGCCCAAGGCCATCGGTCTCAAAGCCAGCCGCCGCACGCCGCTTTTCAACGGGGCGCTGGAATGCCGCTTGTTTGAATACAAAATCGTCGCCGGAGGGATGCGCACTGGCTGATTATGCGCTGGCTGATTATTGCT
>JAIRWW010000320.1 GCA_031268685.1 Azoarcus sp. | reverse complement strand
AAAGGCTTTCCACGGTATTCTCCGGTCAAGCTTTTGAGAAAAGCAGATATGTAGCGGCGATCTTCCTGGGACAGGGTGCGGCCAAGCTGGTAGCGGCCCATGATGTCGATTGCTTCGTCGAGCGTGGCGGCGCTGCCGTCGTGAAAATAAGGCGCTGTGACCGCGACATTGCGCAAGCTTGGCACTTTGAAAACGTAGCGGTCTTCTTCTTGTTTGGTGACGTTGTAGCGGCCCATGTCGGCTTGGCTTATGTTGCCGCGGTCGGCGAAGTAATTGCCTATGATCCCGAACCGTTGGAAGAAGTTGCCGCCGACGCCAATGCCTTGGTGGCAACTGATGCACCCATAGTCGGTAAAGCGCCGGAAGCCTTCCCGTGTTTCGTCATCGATGGCTGTCGTATCGCCGTTGAGGAACCGGTCGAAGGGGGCATTGGGGGTCAGCAGGGATGATTCAAAATTTACCAGGGCGTCCGTGATCGTCCGTTCGCTGATTTCGCCGTCGTATTCATGCTGGAAATCGTTCTGGTAGGCTGGGTTTTCTTTGAGACGGCGGATGGCGATGGCCCAGCTGCTCGCCATTTCGGAAGGATTCAGCAGCGGCCCGGCAACTTGCTCGACGAGGTTGGCTGCGTTCCCGTCCCAGAATTGGCGGAAATTGAATACTGAGTTGAATACCGTCGGCGCATTGGCGGTGCCTATGGCGTTGTCTACGCCGCGCGAAAATTGAAGTCCGTCGTCGCCGCCGTTGGCGAGTATGTGGCAGCTTGCACAGGAAACCGTGCCGTCGGATGAAAGTTGGGGCTCGTTGAACAGTTTTTCGCCCAGTCTCGCTTTGCCGGAGAGGGTATCTTGTTCCGCAGGGCGGGGAATGGGCAGGATGGCGTCCTGCTGTAATTCCTGTCTGCCGGGTGCGATCATTTCGCTGTTGTCGGAAAGCTCGGTTTCATCTTTTGGGATGGTGAGCGTTACAACGAGGGTTGCAGCCAGCAGGGTTAGAAAACCGTAAATCAGAAAATGCAATCGCCCTCTGTTCATGGCACTGCCCGTAAATATCCGTACTGGAAATGGTTCAGGGCGTTGGTGACAGTTCTGGCCCTGGCGGGGAGAGCGAAGGCATACGCCGTTCTGGCAGGTAAGCCGCAACTTGGCAGGCGAGTGATGCCATGTAAGGAATACATTGCAAGGCTAGGATACCGACCCACAATTGCGTTTCAGCGTCACCGACACCGCGTTCCCACACGAGTGCCATGATCGCTAGAATCAGGGCAAAAAGCATACCTAGTTCTTCACGAATCGGGCCGAAAAACGCGAGTGCGCCCTTGGCCTTCCATCCCTTTGGCGTAACGACGAATACGCCTTTTTTCTTTACAAGCCCGGTGAATACGCCGCGTGCAATGGCATGCGACAGCCCGACCGAGAGGATCGATGCGCCCAGGATGTCGCGCCATGGGCAGGCCATGATGCGGCGGTACAGGATGGGGCCGAGCGCGGCCTTGAAGGCCATGAAACCGAGAACGGGCAGGGCCAGCGCCACCACCGGCAGGCTGAATGCCTTGGGATGGCTGATTATGCCTATCGTCCATAGCAGGCTGCCGTATGCGAACACCAATTGCAGGGCATCGCCGAACCAGGCGAACCAGCCGGTGAGGAAGTGATAGCGTTGCGCTAAATCCAGCGTGCTGCGTCCCAGCATTTTCGGCATATGGGCTTTGAGGATTTGCATGGCGCCGAAAGCCCAGCGGAAACGCTGGCTCTTGATGGCGGCGAAATCCGACGGCGTCAGTCCGCGGCCCAGGACGTGGTCGACATAGCGTGTGTCGTAGCCTTTCTCTATCAGGCGCAGGCCCAGTTCGGTGTCTTCGCAAATGCACCATTCCGACCAGCCTCCCACTTCTTCAAGGGCTTTGCGGCGCACCAGTGTCATGGTGCCGTGCTGGATCAGCGCGTTGCGTTCGTTGCGGTGGTGCATGCCGATGCGGAAAAAGCCGTCGAATTCCCAGTTGCACATGCGGCGGAAAGCATGGGTTTCCCAGTCGCGGTGCGCTTGCGGCGCTTGCACTACGGCGACGTCGTCTTTGTCGAAGTGTGGCGCAAGGCTTGCCAGCCATTGCGGGTCGACGACGTAATCGGCATCGACCACGCCGACGACTTCGGCTTCCGGGTTTGTGACCTTCAGCCCGTAATTGAGCGCACCGGCTTTGAAACCGGGCCAGTTCGCCAGGTGGAAAAAGCGGAACTTCGGCCCCAGTTCGGCGCAGCGTTTTTCCAGGGGTCGCCAAAGGCTTTCATCGCGTGTGTTGTTGTCGAGAATCAGTACTTCGTAATTGTCATAATCGAGCGCCGCGAGGCTGTCGATGGTGGCTATCACCATCTCCGGCGGTTCGTTGTAGCATGCCAGATGTATTGAAACGAAGGCTTGCCTGCCGGCGGGATGCGGCGGCAAAGGCTCGAAGCGGCGCTGCCATCGGCGCTTGAACAGGATTTCGCCGAACTCGAAGCCGTGCGAGAGCAAGACCGCGACGGTGAGGCAGGTTGCCCCGATGATCATCGCCAGGCCGATGAGTTCGCGCTGCTGGCGCTGCGGCACCAGGTAATATTCCACTGGCACGTTGAGGCCGATGATCAGGGCCGATACGCAAGCCTGGATCATCGTGGCCAGGAACAGCCTGCCGCCGATGCTCCAGCCCGGGAGGAAAAAGGCCGCCAGCATCATGGGCAGGAAGGCTATGATTGCGGCATTGCCAGCCTTGGCGGACCAATATCGGTCGCGCACGATGGGGCCTGTGAGCGTGTACTTTGGCTTGCGGTCGGCGTCATACATGCCCCAGTAGGCTCCGGCCCAGCCTTCGCCTTGGTAGGTGTCGATTTTCCACGGCTGGTCGATGGCTTCCAGCAAAAAGTAATCGAGCATCGGCGTGCGCGGATCGGAGAGAAATTCGCGCACGAAACGGGCCTGATTGCTGTCCGAGGGTACAGCAGCGCCATTTACCGGCCCTTTGCTCGGCCAGCCGATTTCGCCGATGACGATTTTCTTGTCCGGGAAAAGCTCGACCATTTCTTCATAACGCATGAATGCGATCTTGAGCGCGTCGTCGATTCCTACTTTTTCGTGATATGGAAAGATGTGTACTGTAATGAAATCGACATGATCTGCAAGCTCCGGGTATTTCTTCCATATATGCCATTGCTCCGCTGCCGAGACTGGTTTGCGCACCTCGGCGCGCACTTGGTCGAGATAGCCTGTGAGCTGCTTGAAAGCCAGTTTTTCTTTTTCTGTTTTTTCTTCGTTTTCTTCGTTTTCTGTTTTTTC
>JAIRWW010000136.1 GCA_031268685.1 Azoarcus sp. | reverse complement strand
GAAGTCTTCGGCTCGCTTCAGGCGGAGGATGCGCCGTTTGCCGAGACCAACCCTTACCTGCCCAACAGCCCGTATGCCGCGAGCAAGGCCGCATCCGACCATATGGCGCGAGCATGGTTCCACACCTATGGCCTGCCGGTGCTGACCACGAACTGCTCGAACAATTACGGTCCCTATCAGTTCCTGGAAAAGCTGATTCCACTCACCATCGTCAACGCGCTTGCCGGTAAGGCGCTGCCGGTGTATGGCGACGGGTTGAACGTGCGGGACTGGCTCTACGTCGGCGATCATTGCCGCGCCATCCGCAGCGTGCTCGCGCATGGCCGTCCCGGCGAAACCTACAACATTGGCGGAAACTGCGAGAAAACCAACATCGACATCGTGCATGCGATCTGCGGCCTGCTCGACCAACTGTGGCCTGATGCCGGGGGCCGCTATGAGCGGCTGATCGCTTTCGTAGCCGACCGTCCCGGCCATGATCGCCGCTATGCGATCGATGCGCGCAAGATCGAACAGGAGCTTGGCTGGCGTCCGGCGGAAAGCTTCGAGAGCGGCCTGCGCAAGACCGTGCAATGGTATCTCGCCAATCCGAAATGGGTTGCCGATGTGCAAAGCGGCGCTTATCGCGCATGGGTCGACCGGCAATATAGCGGCGGTGCGGCTGCATGAAAATTCTCTTGTTGGGTAAAAGCGGGCAGCTTGGCTGGGAACTGCAACGCGCGCTTGCGCCATTGGGCGATGTCATGGCGCTTGGCCTTCACTCCAGCGGCGGCCTTGTCGGCGACCTGGGCGACGAAGCGGGCCTGCGCGCCACGATCGCGGCGGTTGCGCCGGATATCATCGTCAATGCCGCCGCCTATACTGCCGTTGATCGCGCCGAAAGCGAACCGGAACTTGCGTACCGCATCAATGCAGGCGGCCCCGCTGTACTTGCCGCCGAAGCCGCAGCGCGCGGTATATGGCTTTTGCATTATTCGACCGACTATGTGTATGACGGCAGCGGCAGCCGCCCATGGCGCGAAGACGACGCTCCCCGCCCGCTCTCGGTCTATGGCAAGACCAAGCTCGTGGGGGACGAAGCTATTTTGGCTTGCGGCTGCCCTTGCCTGATTTTGCGCACATCCTGGGTTTATGCCGCGCGGGGCAGCAACTTTGCGCGCACCGTTCTGAACCTGGCCGCCGAGCGCGAAACACTGTCGATGGTCGCCGATCAGATCGGCGCGCCAACAGGGGCCGACCTGATTGCTGACGTGAGCGCGCACCTGCTGCGCAGTGTGACGCGGGATGGCAATGCTCCGCCTTGCGGCGTCTATCATCTTGTCGCGGCGGGGGAAACTAGTTGGTATGATTACGCCCGCCTCGTCATCGACGAAGCCCGTAAGCATTCCCTGTCCATCAAAGCGAAAAATGTCGTGCCAATACTGTCTGAAGCCTGGAAGACGCCTGCCGTGCGTCCCTTGAATTCCCGCCTGGATACCACGCGATTGCGAACCTGCTTCGATATCCGCTTGCCGGATTGGCGGGAGGGCGTAGAACGCTTGGTTCACGAAATACTGCAATCATGATGACGAAACGTAAAGGCATCCTCCTCGCGGGCGGTTCTGGTACCCGCCTGCATCCGGCCACTCTGGCCGTTTCCAAGCAATTGCTGCCGGTCTACGACAAGCCGATGGTCTATTACCCGCTGTCGACGCTCATGCTTGCCGGTATACGCGACATCCTCGTGATTTCCACGCCGCAGGATACCCCGCGTTTCGAGCAACTGTTGGGCGACGGCGGGCAATGGGGGCTGAACCTGTCCTATGCGGTGCAGCCGAGTCCGGATGGGCTGGCGCAGGCTTTCATCATCGGTGAGCGTTTCATTGGCGGCAATCCGTCGGCGCTGGTGCTGGGCGACAATCTTTTCTATGGGCATGCGCTGGCCGACGTCCTTTCCACGGCTTGCGCGCGTACTTCGAACGCGACGGTGTTCGCCTATCCTGTCAACGACCCCGAACGCTACGGCGTGGTCGAGTTCGACGCGGACGGTCGCGCCATCGATCTGGAAGAAAAACCGTCCCGTCCAAAAAGCCGCTATGCGGTGACTGGTCTCTATTTCTACGACGAGCGCGTGGTCGATATCGCGCGCGGACTCCGGCCCAGCGCGAGGGGAGAACTGGAGATCACCGACGTCAACTCGCAATACCTGGCCTGGGGCGCGCTCAATGTGCAAGTGATGGGGCGTGGTCATGCCTGGCTCGACACCGGCACGCATGAGAGCCTGTTCGAGGCGGGCCTGTTCATCCAGGCCATCGAGAAACGGCAGGGCCTCAAGATTGCCTGCCCCGAAGAAATCGCCTGGCGCGCCGGCTGGATCGACGAGGCGGCGCTCATGCGCCTGGCCGAACCGCTCGCCAAGAGCGGCTATGGCCGTTATCTGCAACGTTTACTTGAAGACAGGATATTTTGATGCGTTTCAAGGTAACGCCAACCACGCTGCCCGAAGTGTTGATCCTCGAATCCGAGATATTCGGCGATGCGCGCGGATGTTTTTTCGAGAGCTATAACGACCGCGCTTTTCGTGAGGCGACCGGATGCGAGCCTGCTTTCGTGCAGGACAACCATTCGCGTTCGGCGTGCGGCGTGTTGCGGGGCTTGCACTATCAGATCAAACAGGCGCAGGGCAAACTAATCAGAGTGGTGTGCGGACGTGTGTTCGATGTTGCGGTGGATTTGCGCCGCAGTTCGCCGAATTTCGGACGTTGGGCTGGAGTTGAACTGAGCGGGGACTCGCCGCAGCGCATGCTCTGGATTCCGCCTGGCTTTGCCCATGGTTTCGTGGCGTTGAGCGAAAGCGCCGATTTTTTGTACAAAGCCACCGATTTTTACGCACCGGAACACGAGCGCAGCGTTCTCTGGAACGATCCGGCGATCGGCATCGAATGGCCGTCGTTGCAAGGCTTGGACGAGCCGCTGTTATCCGTGAAAGACCGGGCGGGGGCGCAGTTGAAAGATGCCGAGGTATACGCCTGAGGCTTTCCAGCGCACGGTTTCGCGGACGAAAAGTATGGACAAACGATAATGACGATTAGAGCGGTAATCCTTTCCGGCGGCTCGGGAACGCGGCTGTGGCCAGCCTCGCGCGAGACCTTTCCCAAACAGCTTCTGCCGCTTACCGGCGAGCGTTCGCTCTTGCAGGAAACGGCGGCGAGGCTTGACGGTTTCAGCGGAGAGCTAGATCCCCGGCTGCTGGTGGCAAGCAACGAAGAATATCGTTTTATCATCGCCGAGCAATTGCGGCAAAGCGGTGTAAATGACGCAAGTATCATCCTTGAGCCTGTAGGCCGTAATACCGCACCGGCTTTGACGCTGGCGGCGTTGACGGCAAACGGGGAGGGGGACGACCCCATACTGCTGGTGATGCCAGCCGACCACATGATCGCCGACCGCGCCGCTTTTCAGCAGGCAATTGCAGAAGGCATGCGCCAGGCCGAGGCGGGGGGGCTGGTGTGCTTCGGTATCGTGCCCGAGCGCGCCGAAACCGGATATGGCTACATTCTCGGCGGCGAAGCGCTTGCCGGGAGCGCGGCGCGCGAACTGGCTGAATTCGTTGAAAAGCCCGATGCTGCCGCGGCCGCGCGCTATCTGGCCAGCGGCGTGTACTTCTGGAACAGCGGCATTTTCATGTTCCGCGCTTCGGTGTGGCTTGCGGCGTTGGCGCATTTCCGTCCTGATATCGATGCGGCTTGCCGCGCCGCTTATGCCGGCCGCAAGGCGGATGCCGATTTCGTGCGTGTCGAGCGCGCTGCGTTCGAGGGCTGCCCGTCCGACTCCATCGACTACGCGGTCATGGAGAAATTGCACTCCGCACCGCGATTGGGCCGGGGCGTCGTGGTGCCGCTGTCGGCTGGCTGGTCGGACGTGGGTTCATGGGATGCGTTGTGGGCGGTATCGAAGCGCGACGCCGACGGCAATGCGGCGTATGGCGATGTGCTTCTGCACGATAGCCGCGATACGCTTGTATACGCCAGCCATCGCCTGGTGGCGGCGGTTGGTTGCCAGGACATGGTGGTGGTGGAGACCGCCGATGCCGTCTTGGCGGTGCCCAAGAGCCGCGCCCAGGATGTCAAGAAAGTGGTCGAGCGCCTCAAGGCCGAAGGCCGCAGCCATGGCCGCTTTCACCGCAAGGTGTTCCGGCCCTGGGGCTGGTACGACTCACTCGATGGCGGCGACCGTTTCCAGGTCAAGCGCATCGTGGTCAATCCCGGCGCGAGCCTGTCCCTGCAAATGCACCACCACCGCGCCGAGCATTGGATCGTGGTGAAGGGCACGGCGGAAGTGAGCCGCGGCGATGAAGTTTTCCTGTTGAGCGAAAACGAATCGACCTATATCCCGCTGGGTATCACGCACCGCCTTTTCAACCCAGGGCTTTTGCCCCTGGAGATCATCGAAGTGCAGTCGGGCGCCTATCTGGGCGAGGACGACATCGTCCGCTTCGAGGACCGGTACGGGCGTCTCCAGGAGCAAACGTGAAACCGTTTCCGGCTTGAGTCCGCTCTACGGAGAATGCGACGGCCGGGAAAACGCGAGATACGCGCTTTCCCGGCCTGTCCGGGGCGACGGGCGAGGGCGCCTGCCACCCGGTTTTTTGCGGGCGGTCTCTCAGTTCTTCGACTGATCCACCAGCTTGTTCTTCTTGATCCACGGCATCATGTCGCGCAACTGTGCGCCGACTTTTTCCACCGGGTGTTCGGCGGTGAGCCGCCGCCGGGCCGTCATGGACGGATAGCCGGTACGGCCTTCCAGGATGAAATCCCTGGCGTAGTCGCCGTTCTGGATGCGCTTGAGCGTCTCGCGCATGGCTTCGCGCGAACTGGCGTTCACTACCTTCGGGCCGGTGACGTACTCGCCGTATTCCGCGTTGTTGGAAACGGAATAGTTCATGTTGGCGATGCCGCCTTCGTAGATCAGATCGACAATCAGCTTCACTTCGTGCAGACACTCGAAGTAAGCCATCTCGGGAGCGTATCCGGCTTCGACCAGCGTCTCAAAACCGGTCTTGATGAGTTCAACGAGACCGCCGCAAAGCACAGCCTGTTCGCCGAAAAGATCAGTCTCGGTTTCTTCGCGGAAGGATGTCTCGATCACGCCGCCCTTGGTGCCGCCGTTGGCAGCGGCGTAGGACAGGGCGATGTCGCGCGCCTTACCGGATTTGTCCTGGTAGGTGGCGATCAGCGAAGGAACGCCGCCGCCCTTGAGGTATTCGGAGCGCACGGTATGACCCGGCCCTTTGGGGGCGATCATAATGACGTCGATGTCGCCGCGCGGCACGACCTGGTTGTAATGGATATTGAAGCCGTGGGCGAAAGCGAGCGCCGCGCCTTTTTTCAGGTGAGGCTCGACCTCGTTCTTATAGACATCCGGAATGTTCTCGTCGGGCAGGAGCAGCATGACGACATCCGCATCCTTTACGGCCACGGCGATTTCTTCCACCTTGAGACCGGCGGCTTCGGCCTTCTTCCACGAAGCACCGCTCTTGCGCAGGCCGACCGTGACCTTGACGCCGGAATCGTTCAGGTTCTGTGCATGGGCGTGGCCTTGCGAGCCATAGCCGATGATGGCGACCTTTTTGCCCTTGATCAGGGAAAGATCGGCGTCCTTGTCGTAATAGACTTTCATATTCATCCTTTCAGGTTGGAAGGGGTTCGTTTGCGCCTGGCATCATACCGGGATGCCGGACTTGTGGGGAAGGAGGAAGGAGGAAGGCGGTCAAAGCCTGAGCACACGTTCGCCCCGGCCAATGCCGCAGGTGCCTGAGCGCACTGTTTCGAGCAGCAGCGCCGGGTCGATGGCGGCGATGAAGGCATCGAGCTTGCGGTCGTTGCCGGTGAGTTCAATTACATAAGAACTGTCGGTCACGTCGACGATGCGGGCGCGGAAAATATCGGCCATCCGCTTCATCTCCTCGCGCGCCGCGCCCGTGGCGTGCACTTTGACCAGCAGCAACTCGCGTTCGATGTTCGGCGCTTCCGAGAGGTCGGTGACCTTGATGACATCGACCAGCTTGTTCAACTGCTTGGTGATCTGCTCGATGATGTCGTCCGAGCCGGTGGTGACGAGGGTCATGCGCGACATCGACGCATCCTCGGTGGGGGCCACGGTGAGGGTTTCGATGTTGTAGCCGCGCGCGGAAAAAAGCCCCGACACCCGGGAAAGGGCGCCAGCTTCGTTTTCGATCAGCAGGGAAATGACGTGACGCATGATGTGCGCTCCAGGAATTCAGCGAAGACGGTCGGACGGAATGTTGGATCGAAATTCGTGGGATCGAAATGCGCGGGACGAACGGCTCACAGGTCTTCGGACGGCAGGATCATCTCAGTGAGGCCCTTGCCGCCCGGAACCATCGGATACACGTTCTCCGAGCGGTCAATCTGGAAGTCGATGAAGACGAGTTCGTTCTTGTGCGTTGTAAACGCCTCGCGCAGCGCGCCTTCAACGTCGCCGGGCTTCTCCACCCGGATGCCGACGTGGCCATAAGACTCGGCCAGCTTCACGAAATCTGGCAGCGAATCCATATAAGAACCGGAGTAGCGCTGTCCATGGAACATCTGCTGCCATTGCCGCACCATGCCCAGATAGCGGTTGTTGAGCAGGCACACCTTGATCGGCAAGCGGAATTGGCGGCAGGTGGAAAGCTCCTGGATATTCATCTGAATCGACCCTTCGCCGGTCACGCAAGCCACCTGCGCGCCGGGGTGGGCGAGTTGCGCGCCCATGGCGTAGGGCAGTCCCACGCCCATCGTGCCCAGCCCGCCCGAGTTGAGCCAGCGCCGGGGTTTATCGAAACGATAATATTGCGACGCCCACATCTGGTGCTGGCCGACGTCGGAAGCGACGATTGCTTCGCCGCCCGTGACTTCCCAGAGCTTCTGGATAACGAACTGAGGCTTGATGAGTTCTTCGGAAGATTTGTAGGCGAGGCAGTCGCGCGCGCGCCAGCCTTCGATGCGCTCCCGCCATTCGGCGGTATGGGCCAGATCGGGCCGCGTTCCGCCGTCGATCTGGCGGATAAGTTGTTCGAGCACATCGCGGACGTTGCCGACAATGGGGATGTCGACTTTCACCCGCTTCGAGATCGAGGCCGGGTCAATGTCGACATGGATGATCTTGCGTTCTTCTGCGGCGAAATGATCGACGTTGCCGATCACGCGGTCGTCGAAACGCGCGCCGACGGCGAGCAGCACATCGGAATGGTGCATCGCCATATTGGCTTCGTAAGTACCGTGCATGCCCGGCATGCCGAGAAACTGGCGGTCGCTGGCCGGAAAAGCGCCGAGTCCCATCAGCGTGGTCGTGACCGGCGCGCCGAGCAAGCGCGCGAGCTGGGTCAATTCTTCGGCGGCGTCCGACAGGATCACCCCGCCGCCCGCGTAGATCATGGGCCGCCGCGCGCCAAGCAGCAATTGCGCTGCCTTCTTGACCTGGCCCTGATGCCCCCGGATGACCGGGTTATAAGAACGCATCGAAATCTCCGCCGGGTACGAGAACTCGCAGCGCGCCGCCGACACATCCTTGGGAATATCGACCACCACCGGGCCGGGGCGTCCGCTGGCGGCCAAGTAGAAAGCCTTTTTCAGCGTCGAAGCCAGTTCGCGCACGTCGCGCACGAGAAAGTTATGTTTTACGCATGGACGGGTAACGCCCACCGTATCGACTTCCTGGAAAGCATCCTGGCCGATAAAGGCCGTCGCCACCTGCCCGGAGATGACCACGAGCGGCACTGAATCGTAATATGCCGTAGCGATACCTGTGACGGCGTTTGTCGCGCCCGGCCCCGAAGTCACCAGCGCGACGCCCGTCTTGCCGGTACTGCGCGCGAAACCGTCCGCCGCATGGACGGCGGCCTGCTCGTGGCGAACCAGGACATGGCGAATATCGTCCTGCTGGAAAAGCGCGTCGTACAGGAAAAGAACAGCGCCGCCCGGATAACCGAACACGTATTCGACCTTTTCTTCCTGCAAACACCTGATTAGAATTTCTGCACCAGTCAGTTCCATCGCAAACCGCCTTGTGATGTGGGAGACTCCAAAACATTCTCTTCCGTTTGAACCGGGCCTGTCGAAGCATGTAATCCTTAGCGGAATGCCTTTCGACAAGTAGGGGTAAACAGAATCGCCCAGAGTTTCCTGTAACGTTCAAGGAAATAAACCAGCCACGTTACCGTCCGTCCACGCATAGGTCAAGGCGCAGACCTGAAGATTTTTCCGTATGCCCCATAAAGATTTTCCGAAAAACGTCTTGTCCGCAGCGACAGATGCTCCCGTCTGTGCCGAACTCGCCGGGCTGCGCCGCCGTATGGCAAGCATGCTGTACGAATCGCTCCTGCTCCTGGGCGTGCTCTCCGCCGCTTTCGTCCTGCCATGGATGCTGGCGCTCTGGCTTCTGGACGTGCGCAATCCGCCGCCGTGGCTGGGCTGGCTGGAGCTGCTTCATATCCTTGCCATCTCTGGCGGCTATTTCGTCTGGTATTGGCATCGCCACGGCCAGACGTTGGCGATGCAGACCTGGCGGCTCAAAGTCGTTGCCGCAGCCGATGGGCGCAACCCATCCTGGCAGCGCGCCGCCCTGCGTTACATGCTCTCGTGGCCCTCAGTATTGCTGTGCGGAATAGGCATCGTCTGGGCGCTGCTCGACCGGGACAGGCTTTTTTTGCACGACCGTCTGGCGAAAACGCGGATTGTCCTGCTGCCGCCGGTCAAGCGCTGACGCGCCGGCATGGGGAACATCGCCCGAAACCCATATACCAGCAGCGTTGCGGCGCTATTTCAGGAAAGCAAGAAATTAGCGACAGGCCTTCAGGCCTGTCGGTCTAAGGTGTTTTGGAAGGGGGTTTGCATCCCATCCCAAAACGGTCGCCTGAAACCCCGCCCTTTAGGCCTCCGGGTTCGGCATAGTCGCCTGAAGTTCATCTGCGGCCATCAATGATCGTTGCTTTCTCCTTGTCTAGGTCGAATCTCAGCAGTTCGATGCCAAGGCGCTTTAGCGCACCTCCGAGGTCGTCGGCAAGGGGCTCCTCTCTTTGCGGAAGCACAATCACTCTCCTGCATTCATCTGCGGTCCCGTGAACCATCAGTTGCCCGATGGCCGAGTAGATGTCTGGACGTGTTGCGCTAGTCTTCGCCTCGAAGACCTCGGTCAGCTCTTGCCCGACTGCGACACCCATGTCTATCAGGAAATTCTTGACGATTCGAGCGCCCTTCGGCATTGGGCTTGATGTGCGCCACTCGCGTAATGCATCGACCACGTCACCATGACGCGAGAGGTAGTCGATCTCGTCGGACCGTTGCCCCTTGCGTCTGCCGCGCGCCTCAGCGTAGTAGTCATTCAGCTCACGCTGCTTGTGCTGGAACTCGGGAGTATCAATCTCGCCATCCCGAACAGCCTGCTTGAAACGCGCAATCGTGTCGATGTAGCGGATGGCAGAACGGCTTGCCGCCAAGCCATCGACCGGCATCACGAGCACGCCATCTCGAATGCCACCCGACGAGTCTACGACCTTAATCAACGGCTGCTTGCTCCAGGCTAGGAACGCGGTCTTGCTGACGCCCTTGGTCCTACCGCGGACGCCCCCAGAGTGCAGCAGGTAGACCGCCCCCGAGTTGCTGTCGCGGGCGAAGAAGCCGGCGACTTGGTCGTTGCGTCCCTCGTATGCTGTATTGATCTCGACGGAAATTCGGAGGTCCAGGTCCGTGTTCTCACTGAATAGGCCGAACCAGTTCAACCGCCGCGGGTTCGGAATATTGCCCGAGTCCTGGTCTGACGACCAGAACCAATACTGCATGTTCGTAGATACCTTCGCATCGAAGATCCGCCCACCAGGGTAACCAATGTTCTTGACCACCTTCTTCGAAAACTCACGCCGAAGCGTGGATTCCAGCCTGCGCTGGGCTTTAGCGATTTCTTCCTTTGACTCCAACAGAGAGAACATTCTTCCCCCCCCCCCCTTCATATCAATAGATTCACAGGCACGTTAGTTAAAGAAAAGCTGTTTTCTTTAACTAACGCAACAACGAAGTAAAAGTAAGCGCCATGAACGAAGATCTCAAGCCCTATCGTTTACGAACCGATTGCGCTTTCCAACGAAAGCACCGTCGTTGCGGAGTTCGTGCGCCCGAACCAGGTGCGCAAGGAACGCTACCAGTCCGAAGCGGAGCTTGAGCGCGACTTCATCGGACGCTTGCGGGTGCAGGCTGCCGTTCCGCATCGACTACATTAACACCATCAAGACCGCGCCGAACGTCCGTTACAAGAAAGTGTTGGTCATCGACACGGAGTGGGCGCTGTTAGCAAAGGAGCGCATCACGCAGATCGCGGGCTACATCTGCGAGACTTTGACCAGAAGACCAAACGCGGCACCAGCTACCGCGTGGGCGGCAAGCGGCTGGCGGGTTTCAATTTCAGGCGTATTCGCGCACCAATCGCATCCTCGATTCGGTCCGGTGCGGAACCGCATGCCGGGTGGCGTGGCAGGGGTAGATGCCTATCAGGGCCATGCCCTATGCCGGTTCTCATGAAGCATCGTGAGACGGCATGAGGTAAAAATGGCGGAGTGGACGGGGCTCGAACCCGCGACCCCCGGCGTGACAGGCCGGTATTCTAACCAACTGAACTACCACTCCGCGCCGATGCTGCTGTTGGCAACACCGGGAAAACCAACATCGTTACGATGCTTTGTAGTACTGCACCGCGCTCAAAATACTTGCGTGGGCAACAAGGCATGCACGACAGAAGGCGCGCATTATAACGGCTTTTTCGGCTTGAGCAAGCATTGTGTGCGGCGAGTGTCGAGAAGTGTGACCCCTTCATTGGCGCACCCGTTTCTGGTCAATGCCGGCGCGACAACCATAGCCGCGTCGCGGCTGCGAATGTCAGGCAGGGCAGCCATACCCACAGGAATTCGGATTGCAGCACGACAAGGCCGCGCCCGCTAAAGAA
>JAIRWW010000053.1 GCA_031268685.1 Azoarcus sp. | reverse complement strand
AGCCCGATGAACTCGATCTGGCGGATGAGCGCCGCTTCGCGGCGCGGCGCTACAACGATGCCCGCAAAGCGGGTCAGCTCCGAGAGCAGGAGCGAGGCCGAATTGATCAGCCTTTGCGGCTGTCCGGGCTTGAGCTGGGTCTTGAGTTTTTGCACGCGCCCGGTTTCCATCGGCTGCACCGTAAGCAGGGTGTCGACGAAAAAACGATAACCGCGCGCTGTCGGCACTCGTCCGGCGGAAGTGTGCGGGCTGGTGATATAGCCCATTTCTTCAAGATCGCTCATTACGTTGCGTATCGTGGCGGGCGACAGCTCCAGGCCGGAACTGCGCGACAACACGCGCGAACCGACCGGTTGACCGTCGGCGATATAACGTTCAACAAGCGTCTTGAGCAAGACGCGGGAGCGGGTATCTAGCGGGAGCGTGGAGGTTTCGGGCATGGTTCGCCGATTCTAACAGCCCGCCCGGCCAGGGCAATTGCCCCTTCGCCCCTGCCGGGTTTGACCGCCGCCCCATGAAAGAGTTAAGTTTCCACTTTTGCCGCGACAGCGGCCAGATTGTTTTGCTGGAGTAAAAATGAGATTGATTTTGTTGGGGCCGCCCGGCGCAGGCAAAGGCACACAGGCTAATTACATCAAGGAAAAATTCGGCATCCCGCAGATTTCCACGGGAGACATGTTGCGCGCTGCGGTACGAGAAGGCACGCCCATGGGACTGGAAGCCGAAAAAGTCATGGCCGCGGGCCAACTCGTATCCGACGACATAATCATCGGACTGGTCAAGGACAGGCTGGAACAGGACGATTGCAAAACCGGCTACCTGTTCGACGGCTTCCCGCGCACCATTCCGCAAGCCGAAGCGCTCAAGGAAGCCGGGGTGCAGATCGACATCGTGCTTGAAATCTGCGTGCCCGACGCTGAAATCATCGACCGCATCAGCGGACGGCGCACCCACCCGGCCTCCGGACGCACCTACCACATACGCTACAACCCGCCCAGCGCCGAAAACACGGACGACATCAGCGGCGATGCGCTTGTGCAACGCGACGACGACCGCGAAGAAACCGTGCGCAAACGGCTGGAGGTTTACCACGCCCAAACCGAGCCGCTGGTCGAGTTCTATCGCAAGTGGGCGGCGAACGACCCGCCCCGCGCGCCGCGCATACGCAAAATCATGGGACTCGGCTCGGTCGGCGAAATCACGGCGCGAATCTTCACCGCGCTGCGTTAACAGTTAACGCACGCACCGGAGCAGCCCGGCGGCCTCGCCCACCAGCGCACGCAATGACCATGAACCTGCTGTACGCACAAGCTGGCGGCATGACAGCGGTCATCAATGCCAGCGCCGCAGGCGTTCTTGCCGAAGCGCGCGCGCAAGGGCCGCGCATCCGCGCCGTCCTCGCGGCGCGGTACGGCATTCTCGGGGTACTTGCCGAATCGCTGCACGACTGCGGCGGCATCGACCTTGATGCGCTCGCCGCCACGCCCGGCGGCATCTTCGGCTCCTGCCGCTTCAACATGCCGCCTGAAGCAGAACAGCCCGCCCTCTACGACCGCCTTTTCGCCGTACTGGACGCCCACCGCATCGACGCCCTGCTCTACAACGGCGGCAATGGCTCGCTCGAAATCGTAGCCAAAGTATCGGCGGCGGCCCGGCGGCGCGGGCATCCGCTCATCTGCATCGGCATCCCCAAGACCATCGACAACGACATCGAAGGCTGCGACTGCTGCCCAGGCTACGGCTCGGCGGCAAAATACCTTGCAAGCTCAATGTATGAAGTCTGCCGCGACCTTGCCTCAATGAGCAGCCGCAAAGGACGCATATTCGTCATGGAAACCATGGGCCGCAATGTCGGCTGGCTGGCGGCGGCCACGGCCCTGGCGGCGCGCGAAACCGATGAAGCGCCGCACATGGTGCTGGTCCCGGAAATGCCTTTCGATGAACAAGCCATACTGGCGCGCGCGGAAACACTCCTCTCGCGCCTCGGCTACTGCGCCATCACAGTAGCCGAAGGCATCCGCCGCGCCGACGGCAGCCCGCTAATGACACGTTCGCACGGCGACGGACACATTCGTTTCGGCGGCGCTGGCGGAGAAATTGCCCGGCTGCTCAGCGAAACCTTCGATTGCCATCGCCACTGTGCCGCGCCCGATTACCTGCAACGCAGCGCCGCGCACTGGGTATCCGCCGTCGACCATGCCCAGGCGCTGGCCGTGGGCCGTGCGGCAGTCCGTTACGCGCTGGAAGGCCGGGATGGCATCGTAGCCGCCATCCGTCGGCTCGACGACGAACCTTACCGCTGGGACATCTCCCCCGTGGAAGCGGCGGCAGTCGCCAACCTCGAACGCCGCCTGCCGCCATCCTTCATAACCGCGGACGGCATGCAAGTCAGCGAAGCGGGACGCCGCTACCTTGCCCCGCTCATCGCAGGCGAACGGGCAGTACCCTGTTCCGGCGGCCTGCCAGTGCACTATCGCGGCAAACCGCCGCGCCTTGAGCGGCGGCTGCCGCCCTATACCGGCTGGGCGGAAGACATCGTCCGCACAGCGCAACGGAACTGAAACACACCCAAGCCTCAGGGCAATCGCACCTAAAAAACATATGCTAAAAGACTTCGCTGGAGCGCGCTTTTCCTTTTGAACAAGGACTTTCAGAGCTGCTACATTTTTTCGGATTTGTTCAAACAGTCTTCAGACTCGTCCAAAAAACGTGAAAATGTACATAGCCCTTTTAAGCAGAAATTCGCATGTTTACTGTAATACAATGAAAAATAATGATTATTTTATAGAACACGGCATATCATCAATGATATTTAGGTGCGTTTGCCCTG
>JAIRWW010000025.1 GCA_031268685.1 Azoarcus sp. | reverse complement strand
GCCGATCACAATACGCCTACCGATCATTGGGGCGAAGGCATCAAAGACCCGGTTTCCCGCCAGCAGGTGGAGACACTGGACGCCAATATCCGCGAAGCGGGAGCGCTGGCCTATTTCCCATTTCGGGATGCGAGACAGGGCATCATACATGTGGTCGGCCCGGAAAATGGCGCAGTGCTACCGGGCATGACCGTAGTTTGCGGCGACTCGCACACGTCCACGCACGGCGCGTTCGCGGCGATGGCGCATGGCATCGGCACTTCCGAGGTCGAACATGTGCTCGCAACACAGTGCCTCATGCAGAAAAAGTCGAAAACCCTGTTGATCCTGCTCGGCGGACGTTTGGGCAAGGGCGTGAGCGCCAAGGATTTGGCGCTCGCCGTCATCGGCAGGATCGGCACGGCGGGCGGCACAGGATATGCCATGGAGTTTGCCGGTTCCGCCATCGAAAGCCTGTCGATGGAAGGACGCATGACCCTCTGCAACATGGCGATAGAGGCCGGGGCGCGGCTGGGGCTGGTGGCAGTCGATGAAGTCACCATCAATTACCTGAAAAATCGCCCCTTCTCGCCGCGCGCCACTGCCTGGGACAAGGCAGTGGCGTACTGGCGCACACTGCGCTCCGATGCCGGGGCCGTGTTCGACCGCCGCGTGGAACTGAATGCTGCGGACATCCTGCCGCAAGTAACATGGGGCACTTCGCCGGAGATGGTCGCTCCCATCACCGCGACAGTACCCGACCCGGCGAAAGAGACAAACGCCGCAAAGCGGGAAGGCATGGAACGCGCGCTCGCTTACATGGGCCTGCAAGCGAACATGCCGATCCAGGCAATAAAAATCGACAAGGTATTCATCGGCTCCTGTACCAATTCCCGCATAGAAGATTTGCGTCAGGCAGCGGCTGTGCTCAAAGGCCGCAGGAAAGCCGCCAGCGTCAGGCTTGCGCTGGCTGTACCGGGATCGGGGCCGGTCAAGCGGCAGGCGGAAGCGGAAGGACTGGACAAAATTTTCACCGCCGCCGGTTTCGAGTGGCGGGAGCCGGGCTGTTCGATGTGTCTTGCCATGAACGCCGACCGGCTGGAGCCGGGCGAGCGTTGCGCTTCCACCTCGAATCGCAATTTCGAGGGCCGCCAGGGGCCGGGCGGACGTACTCATCTCGTGAGTCCGGCCATGGCTGCTGCCGCCGCAATTGCCGGGCATTTTGCCGACGTGCGGGAAATTCTCTGATTGTCGCGGGAGGCATTCATGAAACGGGGAATACTATTTGGTATGGCTTTGTTGTTCGCCTTGAGTACTGCGGCATGCAATACCGTGCACGGCATCGGCAAGGACATAGAATCCGGCGGCAAGGCCATCCAGAAAGCAACGCATTGAAACAGGCGGGGAATGCATGAAAAAATTCGAAACTTTCACGGGATTGGTCGCGCCGCTGGATCGTAATAATGTAGATACAGATGCGATCATCCCAAAACAATTCCTGAAATCCATCAAACGTTCAGGCTTCGGCCCCAATGCCTTCGACGAATGGCGTTATCTTGATCACGGCGAACCTGGGATGGATAATTCCACACGCCCGGAGAATCCCAATTTCGTACTCAACCAAAGCCGTTACAGGGGTGCGTCGATTCTGCTTACCCGCGCCAATTTCGGTTGCGGCTCCAGCCGGGAACATGCACCGTGGGCATTGGCAGATTATGGCTTCAAGGTAATTCTTGCGGAATCTTTCGCCGACATCTTTTTCAATAACAGCTTCAAAAACGGCTTGCTGCCGCTAGTGCTGCCCAAAGAAGAACTCGATGCACTTTTCGGCTTGACAGAGTATACGCAGGGTTTTTCATTGACCGTAAATCTGGCCGCGCAAATTATCGTCCGTCCCGATGGGCACGTCATTGCTTTTAATGTCGATTCATTCAGAAAAGAATGCCTGTCAAACGGCTGGGACGATATTGGCCTGACGCTACGGCATGCCGATGAAATCCGCGAATTTGAAGAACGGCGAAAATTTGAATTTCCCTGGCTTTTCCAGGCATAAGGAGAAAGTCCCCATGGCCAGCACAAACCCATATGCAATTCCACGACATTGACGAGGACCGCAAATAACATGACCCAAAAAATCTGCATTCTTCCCGGTGACGGCATCGGCCCTGAAATCACGGCGCAGGCCGTGCGCGTGCTGGAGGCGCTAAAACTCGGTTTCGAGATGGAAACGGCGCTGCTCGGCGGCGCGGCAGTAGATGCAGCAGGCGATCCCTATCCGGAAGCGACAAGAAAGCTCGCGGCGGAAGCCGACGCGGTGTTGCTCGGCGCCGTCGGCGGCCCGAAGTGGGACGCGCTGCCGCGCGAACAACGCCCGGAGCGCGGCTTGTTGGGGATACGAAAGCATCTCGGGCTTTTCGCCAATTTGCGTCCGGCCATCCTTTACCCGGAACTTGCAAACGCCTCTACACTGAAACCGGAAATCGTTTCCGGACTGGACATCCTGATCGTGCGCGAGCTAACCGGAGATATCTATTTCGGGCAGCCGCGCGGCATCGAAAAGCGAAATGGCGAACGCTTCGGTTTCAATACGATGCACTATACGGAATCCGAAATCCGCCGTATTGGCCGCATCGCTTTCGAGGCGGCGAGAAAGCGCAATAAGAAACTGTGCTCGGTCGACAAAATGAACGTCCTGGAAACCACTCAGCTCTGGCGCGATGTGATGAACGAACTCGCGCCAGAATATCCGGACGTAATGCTTTCCCATATGCTGGTAGACAATGCTGCCATGCAACTCGTGCGAGCGCCGCAGCAATTCGATGTACTCGTCACCGGCAACATGTTCGGCGACATTCTATCGGATGAAGCCGCCATGCTTACCGGCTCCATAGGCATGCTGCCCTCGGCGTCGCTGGACGAAAACAACAAAGGACTTTTCGAGCCTTCGCATGGCTCCGCTCCAGATATCGCCGGGCAGAATGCAGCCAATCCATTGGCAACCATTTTGTCCGCGGCCATGATGCTGCGCTATACGCTCGATAATGAAGAAGCGGCATGCCGGGTGGAAAATGCAGTCAAAAAAGTATTGGCGCAAGGATTACGCACAGGCGACATATTCGAACCAGGCATGACAAAAATCGGCACAAAACAAATGGGCGACGCTGTGCTGAAGGAACTCGGATAAATGTGTTTCACGAACCGCAAGAGAGATGGAAAACAAAAGTTTGAAAGTACTTTGCTATTTTGTGCTGCGTCCCGACGGATACGGGTATAAAATTCCAGGGTCTGAGGGGGAATCATGAAACAAGTAGGTCTGGTTGGCTGGCGCGGCATGGTCGGCTCCGTGCTCATGCAACGCATGGCAGAGGAAGACGATTTCGCGCTGTTCGACCCTATATATTTTTCGACTTCCAACGCTGGCGGGCGGGCGCCCGGTTTCGGCGGCAAGGAAGCATCCCTGCCCTTGCAGGATGCTGCCGATGTCGACGCTCTCAAGCGCTGCGACATCGTCGTGAGCTGCCAGGGCGGCGATTACACGAAGGAAGCTTTTCCCAAGCTGCGCGCTGCGGGCTGGAACGGCCACTGGATCGACGCAGCCTCTACCTTGCGTATGGCTGACGACGCGGTGATCGTCCTCGATCCAGTCAACCTCGACGTAATCAAAAACGCGCTCGCCCATGGCGGAAAGAACTGGATCGGCGGCAACTGCACGGTATCGCTGATGCTGATGGGCCTGGGCGGCCTGTTCCGCCACGACCTCATCGAATGGGTATCGGCAATGACCTACCAGGCCGCATCCGGCGCGGGCGCGCAGAACATGCGCGAACTGCTGGCGCAAATGGGCGCGGCGCACGCCTCGGTGGCTGGCCTGCTTGCCGATCCGGCCTCGGCCATCCTGGACATCGACCGCAAACTTGCCGAAGCCATCCGTTCGCCCGCATTCCCGACTGCGCACTTTCGCGGCGTACCGCTTGCAGGCAGCCTCATCCCGTGGATAGACGTGCCGGTCGCCCATGGCCAGTCGAAAGAAGAATGGAAAGGCGGGGCGGAATGCAACAAAATCCTTGGCAGGCCGCCGTTCCGCGAAGCTGGCAGCATCCCGATAGATGGCCTTTGCGTCCGCATCGGAGCCATGCGCTGCCACTCGCAGGGCTTGACCATCAAGCTGAAAAAAGATGCACCGCTCGATGAGTTGTCGGAAATCATCGCATCGGGCAACGAATGGGTAAGGCTAGTGCCCAACGAACGCGAAGCTTCCGAGCGCGAACTGACGCCAGCAGCGGTGACGGGAACGCTCGCCGTTCCCGTTGGTCGTGTACATAAGCTGGCGATGGGACCTGAATACCTGGGCGCCTTCACCGTCGGCGACCAGTTGCTATGGGGTGCGGCAGAGCCATTGCGGCGCATGTTGCGCATCCTTCTTGATCAATAGCCTGGGCTAAGACGTTGATGGCCCAGATAAACGGTAGAAGTGGAAAGCGGCATGTCCGTGGCGGGAAAATGTCTCGTTATAACTGTGTTCCACTATCGTCTTGTCCAGCATTTCCTTTTAGTCTGAAACAGTTGCTGCAAACATCTCAAGTTGATGGTAGATTGCGGCCCCATGTCCGTGATGTATATCCTTTGCTTGGCGGGTAAAGGGAAGCGTAGTTTGAGGATGTCTTATGAAACCGACGATTAAAGCGTCCCTGGTCGCGGCTGCGATCACATTGTTGCCGTTTGGCGCGCAGGCCGCTGGGCTTGGGCAGATCACTGTGCAAAGCCGTCTGGGAGAACCGCTCGACGCAGAAATCCAGATCAACGCAACTCCGCAGGAGTTGCAGTCCCTGTCGGCGCGCATCGCGCCTCCAGAGGCGTTTCTACAGGCCAACGTTCCTTATGCCGGATTCATTCCTGGCATCAGCATAGCTGTCGAGAACCGCGGCGACAGGTCGGTATTGAAGCTCACCAGCAACGCGCCGGTCAATGAAGCCGTAGCCAGCCTCATAGTCCAGATGAACTGGGACGACGGGCGTCTGGCGCGTACCTACAATTTCCTGCTTGATCCCGCCAATCTCGCCATCAACTCGCCCGGGCCGGTTGCACCGCCCGTCACGCCTCCGGCGGAACCGCCAATGCCATCCGAGCCGGTTCCCGATCCGATGGCCGCTGCCAACCCGCAGCCCGACACTGCTCCCGATTCATCGACATCTCCTAACCCGGAATCGTCGGGGCCTCTCGTTTCCGAGCAATCGACATCCCCCGAGCCTGTGTCCGAGTTCGCCAACCCCGAACCCGAACCCGAACCCGAACCCGAACCCGAACCGCCAAGGCTGCTTCCCCAACCCGAAGATTTCCAGCCTACGCCTGGCTTTAGTACGCCTGCGGCAGCCTTGCGCTCCATCCCGGAAGGAGACCATGCCGTCAAGTATGGCGATACCCTTGGGCAAATCGCCCGCAACCGGATGCCCGAGGACGTAACGCTCGACCAGATGATCGTGGCCCTGCATCGCGCCAATGCATCTGCATTCGTCGACAACAACATCAACCGGCTCAAGACCGGAGCCATCCTCAAGATGCCGTCCGCCGACGAAGTGCGCAACATCAATACCATCGAAGCCCGCAGGGAAGTGCGCGTCCAGGCACGCGACTTCAATGCCTGGCGCGAACGCCTGGCCGGTAACGTCGCCAGCCAGGCCCCGAGGCAAACGGAAGAAGACACAGGCAGAACCCGCGGCATCGATACCGTACCGCCAACCGCAGAGCAAAGCGGCGACAAGGTGGTCATCGCCTCAAGCGGCACCGCCGGGCAAAGCGGGGATAGCTCCAGCCGGACTGAAGAAAACCTGGCCGCTACGCGGAACTCGCTGAAAGACGCCGAGGAAAGAATCGGCGAGCTCGAAGATCTCGCCAAGAAGCAGGAAGCGCTGATTACGATGCGCACCAATCAGCTGCTAGAAATGCAAAACCGCTTGTCGAACTCCGGCCAGCCGCCTGCGCCGCAAGTGCCGGAAACACCGGCCACCCCACCAGTAACGGTAGCGGAACCTCCTCCGGTCGAGCCGCCGCCGCCCGCCGTGCAAGAGCCCGCCGTGCAGGAGACTGCCGCGCCGGAAGAACCCGCCGCGCCGCCGGAAGTAACACCAGTAGCGCCGCCGGAACCCGCCATATCTGCGGAAGAACCCATTGCCTTGGCGGAAGAAGAAGATCCCTTGCTGGAACTGCTTACCGATCCGCAAGCCTTGGGCATGGGCGCCCTTATCATCGCCCTTCTGGGTGGCTTCCTCGGCTTCCGCTCATGGCAGCGCAAGCGCGCCGAAGCCGGGCTGGACACGCTGTCCCAAGACACAAGCATGTTCTCCAGCGAGGCCACGTCGATCTTCGGAGATAACGGCGGGCAAAGTGTGGATACAGCCGCCAGCAGCGTCATTCACACCGACTTCAGCCAGACCGGCCTGTCGATCGACACCAACGAAGGTGTCGATCCGGTGGCCGAGGCCGACGTGTATATGGCCTATGGCCGCGACACCCAGGCCGAAGAAATCCTCAACGACGCACTCAAGGCCGATCCCAAGCGCGGCGCGATCTACGTCAAGCTCCTGGAAATCTACGCCCAGCGCCAGGATCTCGCCCAGTTCGAAGCCACAGCCACCGAGCTTTATTCGCGCACGCAAGGCCAGGGCCGTGATTGGGAAAAAGCGACGCAGATGGGCCGCAAGCTCGACCCCTCCAACCCGCTCTACAACAACAACGCGGGCAGCAACGATGTCACGGCGCTGCACACCCCCGATTTCGACAAACCCGCCCTGGATCTGGCAGCCGTGGAACAAGCCGCCAATGCCGGGCCTACACTGGCTGGATTCGATTTCGACACGGCTTCCGCATCCACGAACGCAGGGCAGTTGAAAGAAGCCGCGGCGCAAAGCCAAAGAAACGATCCCTTGGCCTCGCGGGTGCTTGCCGAAGATGCGGATGTACATTTCGACCTTTCCGAAGAAGCCGAAGCCGCCAATGCCAGCGAAGTCGACTTCGATCTGAGCGCGCGAGCGGCGAACGGCGCAGCGCGGCCTGTCGATTTTGAAAAACCAAGCGCCAAATCCGTACAAGCAAAGCCGGTGGTTCGGCAAGTCGTCGGCGTTGCATCCCGGCAGACATCTGCCAGACAGGCCAATGTCTCGGGCGGAATAGCGGTGCCGCTCGAACTTGATCTGTCCGATCCCGGACGCAGCGCCCAACCCGGCGGACGCAGCGTCGCGCAATCCTCCCGCGCGAGTAGCGCGGGTCCCGAAACCAGCTTCGATCCGCATGCCCTGGACTTCGACCTCGACCTGGATTCCGGCGACGACATCGCAGTGGCAGCGCCCCCTCGCGCCAAGAGTCCCCCTCCCGCCGTCGAACAACAGGACAATCCGGGCGAAGCAGGCGAAATCGACACCAAGCTGGAACTGGCGCGCGCCTATGAAGACATGGGCGACACCGAAGGCGCGCTGGAACTGCTTCGGGAAGTCGTTATCGAAGGCAATGCCTTGCAAAAAGCGACTGCCCAGACCTTGATAGAAAAACTGAGCTGACAAGCAGTCCATCATCGTTTGCCGCCGCCGGAGCCTCCTGCGGCGGCATTTCTTTTTCATGCATGCAGGCACAATCCTTCTCCTGTGGACAGCGGCGGCGCTCCTCGTGCAAATAACCGAGGGCTGGCGTCTCGCGGTTCTGAGCGCGGCGGCCTTGGCTGCCGCGCTCGTGTCCGCCAGGCAACATTGCGCGCGGTTGCTGATGCGGATTCGCGTCCTGCTGCTGGCGATCCTGGTGCTGTTCGCCTGGTTTACGCCGGGAGAAGCAATATTTATGGATTGGCCTCGCCTCAGCCCCAGCCGGGAAGGGCTGCTGCTGGCGCTGGCCCATGCCGGCCGCCTGCTCGCTCTCGTGTGC
>JAIRWW010000012.1 GCA_031268685.1 Azoarcus sp. | reverse complement strand
TACCTTGGGTTGGGTCATGCCTGTGATCGCCGCCGCTTCCATCTGGCTCAGGCCGCGCTGGTCGATCAAAGTGTTGAGTTTGAGTGCAAGCGCGGCCTTGGCTGTCAGTTCCTCGGCATTGTCAAAGCCTAGTTCCATCAGCACGTTGTCGGTGCCTTGGGGATGCTCATTGCGATTCATCATTTATCTCCCGCTTGCCCCGTAACGGGCAAGCACTGCCTTCAACCGCTTCTCGATCAACTCCACGTCTGGCTGCGGTGTGGCGATGCCGGACTTGGATTTCTTCTGGAACGCATGCAGTACATGTACCGCATCACCAATCTTCACGGTGTAGACGGCCCGGAAGGTATCACCCCGGTGGTTTTCCACCAGTTCGTATACGCCCGAGACCAGCCCCTTCTAAGGTTTGGCTGAATCGGCGTATTGCCCAGCTGGGCAATGAACAGTGCTACGCCCATGTCCTTCTGCACGCCGATGGGGAACTCCTTGAAGTCCTTTTTCGAGGAGCCTTCCCAATACAGCAGTTTGCGCTTGTGCCCTATAGTAAGCATCCCTCGGAAGACCCAGAGTTTAATTTTTCCGGATTATATCCGTTATGGTATAGATCGCAAGTGACCGAATTGTCGTTTCAGGGGCAGCGCAATTCGGGCAGCAGATACGATGTGCTGGAAATCGTCGACGCTGAGGGCTGTCGCGCGCCGAGCTGTTCATGACCTGCCAGGACCCATGCCGCTGGCGGGGCGGGTAGAATCCCGGCCTTCGGCTTCTTCCGGAACTGTGCGCCATGTACCGCCTTGCCCCCAGCCTGCTCTCCGCCAATTTCGCCCGTCTCGGCGAGGAAGTCGAAAACGTGCTTGCCGCCGGGGCGGACTGGCTTCATTTCGATGTGATGGACAACCATTACGTCCCCAATCTCACCATAGGCCCACTGGTGTGCGAGGCGATCCGTCCTTTGACGAAAGCGCCTATCGATGTACACCTGATGGTGAAGCCGGTCGACCGGATCATCGGCGACTTCATCGCGGCGGGGGCGGACATCATCACTTTTCACCCCGAAGCTTCCGAACACATCGACCGCAGCCTTGCGCTGATCCGTGACGGCGGCGCAAAAGCCGGGCTTGTGTTCAATCCGGCCACGCCCCTGCATTACCTCGATCATGTCATGGACAGGCTGGACATCATCCTGCTGATGAGCGTCAACCCAGGCTTCGGCGGACAGGCGTTCATTCCCGGGACGCTTGCCAAACTCGCCGCCGTCCGCGCGCGGCTCGATGCCTACGGACGGGAAAGCGGGCGCGAAATCCTGCTCGAAGTCGATGGCGGCGTCAAAGTCGATAACATCGCCGCCATAGCCCGCGCCGGGGCCGATACCTTTGTCGCCGGATCGGCGGTGTTCGGCGCGGGGCTGGACAGCGACCCGCATCGTTACGACACTGTTATTTCACGGCTGCGCGCCGAACTGAGTGCATGAGCGCGCCGCGCTTTGCGCCGCGCGCGGTACTGTTCGACCTTGACGGCACCTTGCTCGATACCGTCGCCGATCTGGCCGACGCCGCCAACCTGATGCTGGCCGACTTGGGGCAGGCTCCGCGCAGCCTGGAAGAAATCCATGGATTCGTCGGCAAAGGCATTGCCAATCTGGTGCATCGCTGCCTCGCCGAAGGCCGCGCGCCCGCTTCCGACGCCAATGCCGACGCCGCGCTCCAAGCCTTTCGCCGCCACTATGCCCGCGTCAATGGACGGCGCACGCGCCCTTATCCTGGCGTGCCCGAGCTGCTCGCGGCCTTGTCCGCCCGCAGTCTGAAAATGGCGCTCGTCACCAACAAGGCCGCGGCCTTTACCCTGCCTTTACTGACGCAGTTCAACATTGCGCCCTATTTTGGCGCAGTCGTCTGCGGCGATACGCTGCCGGTGAGGAAACCCGATCCTGCCGTAATCGAACACGCTTGCGCCCAACTCGGCGTAAAGCCGACGGAATCGCTGATGATCGGCGACTCCGCCAACGATGCGCTCGCCGCTCGCGCCGCAGGCGCGCCCGTGCTGCTGGTGACATATGGCTATAGCGAGGGCATGCCCGTGAAAGACATTGATTGCGACGGCCTGCTTTCGAGCGCAGGGCAAGTGCTGGCGCATCTCGCCTGAACGAGAGAAACCGTTTGGATGGAGTGAGAGAAACCGTTCGCCCTGAGTCTGTCGAAAGGCATGCCCTGTGGAACCAAGGGCGATGACGTTTTCCGCGAGCCTCCAGCTTTATGCTCCGGCCCCGCGGCGCTTACGTCTTGCGTGTTTCCGTGTTTGTATCGTTCTAATGTTTATGCCACAGTGAACCCTTTTTACGGCGAAGGCTAATGAACGAGGCGCTGCAAAAAGAACTGGCTGGTAAACGCAGGGAAATCGACGAACTCGATCTTCAAATGCTGGAACTTCTGGGGCGGCGCGCCCGTTGCGCGCAGGAAGTCGGCAGGATCAAGGCGAGCCACGGCGAGGCTGGCTACCCCTATCGCCCGGAACGTGAAGCGCAAGTGCTTCAGCGTATCGCTGGCCTCAATCCCGGCCCCTTGCCGGAGGGTTCGGTGCGGCAGATCTTCCGCGAGATCATGTCGGCCTGCCTCGCGCTCGAACTGCCGCTCAAAGTCGCTTATCTCGGCCCCGCGGGCACATTTTCCGAGAGCGCCAGCCGCAAGCATTTCGGTTCCGCGCCTTTGTTGTTGCCGCAAATCTCCATCGATGAAGTATTCCGCGCCGTGGAATCGAAGCACGCCGATTACGGTGTCGTACCGGTCGAAAACTCTAGCGAAGGCGCGGTCGGCAGCACGCTTGATTTATTGCTCGCACATTCGCTCAAAGTCTGCGGCGAAGTGCCCTTGCGTATTCATCACCATTTGCTCTCGCGCGCAGAGAATTTCGGCGCGCTGCGGCGGCTTTATTCGCATGCGCAATCGCTTGCCCAGTGCCACGAATGGCTCAACCGCAAACTTGCGTCTCTGCCGAGAGTGCCGGTGGCGAGCAATGCCGAAGCCGCGCGCATGGCTTCGGAAGACTCCGAATCCTGCGCCATTGCGGGCGAAGCGGCGGCGGAGCTTTACGGTCTCGGCAAGTTGGCCTCGAACATTGAAGACAATTCCAGCAATTCCACACGCTTCCTCGTCATCGCCCGTCATGAGGCCGGCCCCTCGGGGCGGGACAAAACTTCGCTCGTCTGCTCCGCGCCAAACTGCCCCGGCGCTGTGCACGCGCTGCTCGAACCGCTTTCCCGGCATGGCATCGATATGTCGCGGCTGCAATCGCGCCCCGCGCCAGGCGGCATGTGGGAATACGTGTTCTATATCGATATCCTTGGTCATCGCGCCGATGCGCCCATAGCCGCCGCGCTTGCGGAACTCGGCGAACGCGCTGGTTTCGTCAAGATATTGGGTTCGTATCCGGTTGGCGTGGACTGAAAGGCGTGCGCCGTTTGTGAAAATCCTGTAAGAGAAAGTTTGTAATGTCCGGTCTTGATCGGGTCGACTGCAATCCATCTGGCCCAGGGTGAAAGCCGCCGCCGATTGTATTTGCTTCTTTTGTCATATATGGCGGGACTTCCCGCAAAGAGTGCATC
>JAIRWW010000002.1 GCA_031268685.1 Azoarcus sp. | reverse complement strand
GCGCAATGGCGCGCGGGGGGGCAGGCGTTTCCCAACGATTTCGCACGCGAAAATACTGCCGGCAAGCTTGATGAGCTTTACGGCGACAAGGACGCCGAGGCGCTGGAGGCTATGCCCGTCGGGGTCAAGGTGGCGGGACGGGTCATGCTCAAGCGCGTCATGGGTAAGGCGAGCTTTGTCACGATCCAGGATTTGTCCGGCAAGATCCAGCTTTATGTGACGCGCGATGCGGTGGGAGAGGAACTCTATGCTGATTTCAGGCACTGGGACATCGGCGATATCGTGGGCTGCGCAGGTACGCTGTTCAAGACGCGCACTGGAGAGCTGACGGTCAAGGCCGAGATGCTGCGCCTGCTCGTCAAGAGCCTGCGGCCGCTGCCCGACAAGTTCCACGGGCTTGCCGATACCGAGGCAAGGTATCGGCGGCGTTATGTCGATCTCGTTATGAATGAGTCGTCGCGCTTCGTTTTTGCCGCCCGTAGCCGTCTGGTGCAGTCGATTCGCAATTATATGTGCGGCCACGGCTTTCTTGAGGTCGAGACGCCGATGATGCATCCGATTCCCGGCGGGGCCGCGGCAAAGCCGTTCGTGACGCATCACAATGCGCTCGATAGGGATCTTTATTTGCGCATCGCTCCAGAGCTTTATCTCAAGAGGCTGGTTGTGGGCGGTTTCGAGCGGGTTTTCGAGATCAACCGGAGTTTTCGCAATGAGGGGCTGTCGCCGCGTCACAATCCAGAATTCACGATGATGGAGTTTTATGAGGCTTATGCGAATTACCGCAGCCTGATGGACTTCACCGAAGGATTGCTTCGCCACGCCGCGCGCGAGGCTTTGGGAACGGAGACTTTTTCCTATCAAGGGCGCGTGCTCGATCTTTCCCTGCCGTTTGCCCGCCTCACTATTACCGAGGCTATCCACAAGTATCACCCCGGTTTTACCGAATCGCAGCTTGCCGATATGGACTGGCTGAAGCAGAAAATCGTGGATTTTGGCGAAAAGATCAAGCCGGGCGGCTTGGGCAGCCTGCAATTGCAGCTTTTCGAGGCGTCGACAGAGTCCGAGCTTTGGGAGCCGACATTCATTGTCGACTATCCTGTGGAGGTTTCGCCGCTGGCCCGCGCCGCCGATGACAATCCGGATATAGCTGAGCGCTTCGAGCTGTTCATCGTAGGCCGCGAGATTGCCAACGGTTTTTCCGAATTGAACGATCCCGAAGATCAGGCTGCCCGTTTCCGCGCCCAGGTTGCCGCCAGGGATGCGGGCGATGAAGAGGCTATGTATTACGATGCCGATTACATTCGCGCGCTCGAATACGGTTTGCCGCCCACGGGCGGCTGCGGCGTCGGCATCGACCGTCTGGCGATGCTGCTCACCGATAGTCCCGCGATCCGGGACGTGATTTTGTTCCCGCAAATGCGCGGCGAATGAAGTAAGTCAAAACGAGGAAGGAGAACTCATGGAAGGCGTTCCAGATTTTCCGCCGCCGTTGCCGGAAGAAATTGCCGCGCTGGAACGGTTGATCGAAATAACTGATTACAATATTCCAGGCAGTCCCATGGCTCACGGCAGCACTCACCAGAGCCTGATAGTCGCGGACTTTCTGCTGGCGTGGTGGGATTGCGTCAATTGCGGTTATTTCGATTTCACCAATCTTTGGGCGGTCGATGCCGAGACTGTGGCCGATATGCAAATTGTGTTCGGAATGATAGCGCGCGTCCGCGTGTATCCCGATGTCTTGGGCTATGAAGAAAAATTCAGGACGATCCAGCAAAACTGGCGGGAGCAGTCCGAGGAGTAGGCATGAGCCGCGGCGCTTAGGCAGGCTTTCGCATCAGGCGTGCTTTTTCCCGTTCCCAGTCGCGTTTTTTTTCGTCTTCGCGTTTGTCGTAGAGTTTTTTGCCCTTTGCAAGCCCGATTTCGGCTTTGATTCGCCCTTTGACGAAGTGCAGGTTGAGCGGTACGAGCGTGAAACCTGCGCGTTCGGTCTTGCCTATCAGGCGGGCGATTTCTTTGCCGTGCAGCAGGAGCTTGCGGGTGCGGACAGGGTCGGCCCTGGTGTGGGTGGAGGCGCTCGCCAGCGGGGTGATGTGCATGCCCAGGATGAATAACTCCTCGCCGCGGACGATGACGTAGGCTTCTTTGATGTTGGCGCGGCCCGCGCGGATGGCCTTGACTTCCCATCCTTCGAGTATGAGTCCGGCTTCGTATTTTTCTTCGATGAAGAAATCGTGGTGGGCCTTGCGGTTTTCGACAATGCTCATGGGAAATGCTGCTGTGGCGGTGAGGCGAAAGCGTATGGCTGCGGCTTTGCGTTAGAATCGCGTATCTTATCAGTTTGACCGCAGCGCCGATGGCCGATGTCCACAAGAAAGTCCTGATTGAATACACGCCCGCGCAGATGTTCGACTTGGTCGACCGCTGCGAGGACTATCCATGCTTTCTGCCGTGGTGCGGCGGCGTCGATCTGATAGCCCGCAACGACGAGTTCACCTCTGCGACGCTGCATATCAATTACCACGGTATCAAGTCTCGCTTCAGCACCGAAAACCGCAAGCGTTATCCAGGCGAGATGCTGATTTGCCTCACGGACGGCCCGTTTTCACGCCTTGACGGCGGATGGCATTTCACGCCGCTTGGCGATTCGGCGTGCAAAGTGGAGTTCGATCTGCATTATGCCTTTTCGAGCCGGCTTCTCGAAAAGGCGCTTGGCCCCGTGTTCAACCATATTGCCAATACTTTCGTCGAAGCTTTTGTCAAGCGTGCTGGCCAAGTTTACGGTATGCGATCCACATGAACGAATTCATTGAAGTCGAAGTCGTCTATGCCTTGCCGCAGCAGCAGGACGTGCTGCGGCTTTCTCTGCCGGAAGGCGCGACCGCGCGCGAAGCAGTCGAAGCTTCCGGGCTGCTGCTCAAGTATCCGGACATCGATCCCGGCGGCCGCAACAAGCTCGGCATCTACGCCCGGCCCGCCAAGCCCGATACGGTGCTGCGCGACCGCGACAGGGTAGAAATCTACCGGCCTTTGCTTGCCGATCCAAAGGCGGTGCGCAAGAAGCGCGCCGAGGATGGCAAGGCGATGAAAAAAGGCGGCGGCCAGGCGCAGGACGCATAGCGAGCAGCGTTCAGGCAACTGTTGTCCAGGCAACTGTTTGATCTGTTTTTCGGTCTTTGTCTTTTACTGGCCGGTGCAGAGTCTGTCTATCAGTTCCTGGGCGCGGGCGGTTTCGGCTTCCCGTTCGTCATCGCTGATGAATACCCTGCCGCCGTCTTCGGTTGTACGGGCCATGCGCTGGCCGCTGGCAAGAGCCTTATGTTGCGCGCGGACGCGCTGGCAATCTTGCGCGCGGCGCTCTGATGCGGCGGCGTCCGCTTCGGCCTTGTTGCGGGATTCGGCAGCGGCGGCGCGACGCTGGCGGAATTCCAGTTCGCGTTCTGCAAGGCTTTTGGCAGGCGCGGCGGCGGGGATGGCGCTCGCGGGGCCTGCGGATTTTGGCGTTGCGGATTCGGATGCCACAGATTCGCTACTGTCTTTATTTTCTTCCGCTGCGTTTTCCTGCGCTGCGTCTTCCTGCGTATTCGCAGACCGTGAGCGGGGCGGGGCGGGTAGGTTCAAGGTTTCGGCTTCCGCCTGACTTGGCGGGATGTCCGAAAAATGCGTTTGCCCGTCCTTGTCTGTCCATTTGTATATTTCAGCGCTCGCGGGCAAGCTGGAAGCCAGGGCGAGCGCGAATATGGCGAACCGGACGTGGTGTTTCATCTTCGTTCTCCTGCTGAAGCGGAAGGAGATCCTGCGAAGCTGGCGTGCAATTGCTCCGCATTTTCCTGCCGTATAGATTACGCGGCCCGCGACCGGCTTTGTATAATGGCGGTTTGGCCGACAGGGAAAAAGTCATGCGTGTGATTCAGAAGGCGCTTACCTTCGATGACGTTCTTCTAGTCCCCGCCCATTCGTCGGTGTTGCCGCGCGACGTGGGGCTAAGCACTCAGGTTACCCGCAACATCCGCCTGAATATTCCTTTGGTATCCGCCGCGATGGATACCGTTACCGAGGCGCGACTTGCGATCGCGCTTGCGCAGGAAGGCGGTATCGGCGTGGTGCATAAAAATCTTTCTCCCGCCGGGCAGGCTGCTGAAGTACATAAGGTAAAGCGCCATGAGTCCGGGGTGCTCAAGGACCCAGTGACCATTCCGCCCACGATGACCGTGGGCGATGTGATCGAGCTCCAGCGGCAACACCATTTCTCGGGCGTGCCAGTGGTCGAGGGCGGCAAGGTTGTCGGCATTGTGACCAACCGCGATACGCGCTTCGAGACCAGACTGGATCAACCCGTCCGCGACATCATGACGCCACAGGAGCGTCTGGTCACGGTGCCAGAGGGCGCAAGTCTCGACGAAGCTCGTGATCTGTTGCGCCAGCATCGGCTGGAGCGCGTGCTCGTGCTCAACGATGCGGGCGAGCTTTCCGGGCTTATCACAGTCAAGGACATGATGAAGGCAACGGAACATCCGTTTGCCGCCAAGGATGAACAAGGACGCCTGCGGGTTGCCGCGGCGCTCGGCGTTGGTGCTGGCACAGAAGAGCGCGCCGAACTCCTGGCCGATGCGGGCGTCGACATGGTCGTGGTCGATACTGCACATGGCCATTCGCAGGGCGTGCTCGACCGGGTGCGCTGGGTCAAGAAGCATTTTCCGGAAATCGAAGTCGTGGGCGGCAATATCGCCACGGGAGAGGCCGCGCGCGCGCTGCTGGATGCCGGAGCCGACGGCGTAAAGGTTGGCATAGGGCCGGGGTCGATTTGCACTACCCGTATCGTGGCTGGAGTCGGCGTGCCGCAGATTACCGCCATCGATCTTGTTGCCCGCGCACTGGCGGGCAGTGGCGTGCCGATGATTGCCGATGGCGGCATCCGTTTTTCCGGCGACATCGCCAAGGCTATCGCCGCTGGCGCCGATTGCGTGATGCTCGGCGGCCTTTTCGCCGGGGCCGAGGAGGCTCCGGGCGAAACGGTGCTGTTCCAAGGCCGCTCCTACAAGGCATATCGCGGCATGGGTTCTTTGGGCGCGATGGAAAAAGGTTCCGCCGACCGCTATTTCCAGGACAGTTCCTCGAACATCGACAAGCTGGTGCCGGAAGGCATAGAAGGGCGTGTGCCATATAAAGGCCCTGTAGCGGCGGTCATCCATCAGCTGATAGGCGGTTTGCGCGCTTCGATGGGCTACCTTGGCTGCGAAAATATCGCCGCGATGCATGCCAGGGCGCAATTCGTCGAAATCAGCTCGGCGGGCATGCGCGAATCGCATGTTCACGATGTGCAGATCACCAAGGAAGCGCCGAATTATCAGGTTGGCTGAACAGCGAAGCCGCCAAATGCCGGGCGGCTGTAGAAATATGCCTTCAGCTTCTGCACAATCCATTTTTTGAAGCACATGCACCAGAAAATCCTTATCCTAGATTTCGGCTCACAAGTCACGCAGCTTATTGCTCGCCGTGTTCGTGAGGCCCGCGTCTACTGCGAAATTCATCCATGCGACGTGAGCGACGCCTTCATTCGCGAGTTCGCCCCGCGAGGCATCATTCTTTCGGGCAGCCACGCCAGCACTTATGAAGATCACCAATTGCGCGCGCCGCGGGCGGTATGGGAACTGGGTGTACCGGTGCTCGGCATCTGCTACGGCATGCAGACGATGGCGGTGCAGCTTGGCGGCGAAGTCAGCTGGAGCGATACGCGCGAATTCGGCTATGCCGAAGTCCGTGCTCATGGACACAGCCCTTTACTCGACGGCATAGCCGATTTCACCAGCGCCGAAGGGCATGGCATGCTTAAAGCATGGATGAGCCACGGCGACAAAGTGGTGGGCCTTCCCCCCGGCTTTGCGCTGATGGCTTCGACGCCCAGTTGTCCCATAGCTGGCATGTTCGATGCGGCGCGCCGTTACTATGCTGTGCAATTTCACCCTGAAGTGACCCATACCGTGCAGGGCGCGGCGATATTCGCCCGTTTCGTGCGCGACATCTGTGGTTGCGCAGGCGATTGGGTGATGGGCAATTACATCGACGAAGCCATTTCACGCATCCGCGCGCAGGTCGGCGATGAGGAAGTCGTGCTCGGCCTCTCTGGCGGTGTGGATTCCTCGGTTGCAGCGGCGCTCATCCATCGCGCCATCGGCGAGCGGCTCACCTGCGTCTTCGTCGACCATGGCCTGTTGCGGCTCAACGAAGGGCGCATGGTCATGGATATGTTTGCCGGGCGGCTGCATGCAAAAGTCGTGCATGTCGATGCTTCGGCCCAGTTCATGGGCAAACTGGCAGGCGTTGCCGATCCGGAGCGCAAGCGCAAGATCATCGGCGCTGAATTCGTCGAAGTCTTCCATGCGGAAGCGAAAAAACTTGCCAATGCCCGCTGGCTTGCCCAGGGCACGATCTACCCGGACGTCGTCGAATCAGGCGGTTCAGGTGCGCGCAAGGCCGCCACCATCAAAAGCCATCACAACGTCGGCGGCCTGCCCGAGACTCTTGGCCTGAAACTGCTCGAACCCCTGCGCGAACTTTTCAAGGATGAAGTCCGCGAACTCGGCATCGCCCTCGGCCTGCCGCACGATATGGTTTACCGCCACCCATTTCCCGGCCCTGGTCTTGGTGTGCGCATAATCGGCGAAGTCAACATGGCATTCGCCGACCTCCTGCGGGCAGCCGACGCGATATTCATCGATGAACTGCGTTCCACCATCGAACCCAACAGCGGCAAGAGCTGGTACGAACTCACCAGTCAGGCGTTTGCCGTATTCTTGCCGATAAAGAGCGTAGGCGTCATGGGCGACAGCCGTACCCATGACTATGTCCTTGCCCTGCGCGCCGTGCAGACCAGCGATTTCATGACTGCGGACTGGGCGGAACTCCCCTACGCGCTGCTCAAGCGGGTATCGAGCCGCATCATCAACGAAGTCCGCGGCATAAATCGCGTCACCTACGATGTATCGAGCAAACCGCC
>JAIRWW010000344.1 GCA_031268685.1 Azoarcus sp. | reverse complement strand
CGGCTGCTCGCGCGCCAGGGTTTCCCGCAGTGTTGCGAACGGCCCGGCCCAGGCGGGGTCGCGCGCACCATGGCCGAGGAGAATGACGGCATTCACGCGCCTTCCCCGGAAGGTGCGCGCTGCAAACGTTCGACGCGCTGCAAACGTTCGAGTATCCGCGCTGCGATGAAAAGGCCGATACAAGCCGTCATCGCCACGCTCGACCCATAACCCGTGCACGACAGGCCCTGCGGCGCGCCGCTGTCGCACGCTGCCGGACGCCGCACGGCTTCATCCGAATATACGGTCTCGATACCGAAATCCTTGCCAGCTTCGCGCGTAAATCCATGCTCACGGCGCAGACGCGCCCGCACTTTTGAAAGCAGAGGATCTTGCACGGTATGCGCCAGATCGCCGACCAGTATCCGGCGCGGATCAGTCTTGCCGCCCGCGCCGCCCGCCATCAGCAGGGGCAGGCGCTGCCGTCTGCAATGAAGCGCGATGGCGGTTTTTGCGCGCACATTATCGACGGCATCGGCCACAGCATCGAGATCGCACAACAGGTCAGCGGCATTTTCCGGGGTAAGAAAATCCTCCACCTTATCAACCCGGCAATGCGGATTGATGCCCTGTATCCGCGCCGCCATCGCATCCACCTTGGCCTGCCCGAGAGTGGCGTCGAGAGCATGAATCTGGCGATTGATATTGGACTCGGCGATATTGTCGAGGTCGACCAGCTTCAGCGTGCCAACCCCGCTGCGCGCCAATGCTTCGGCCACCCAGGAACCCACGCCGCCGATGCCGATCACGCCAACTCGCGCAAGCGACAGGCGGGCGATCGTCCCCGCACCATAAAGCCGGTCGATGCCGCCGAAACGGCGCGCGGAGCCGGAACCGGCATCAGCATCGGCAGAAACGGGAAAAGCAGGAAAAACGTCAGACACAATATTCGGCGAACAGGTGGAAGGCAGTACGCGATCTTACCCCGATCAATCGCCGCCGTTTCCGGCCTCGCGGGGCCAGCGCATGAAGGCTCTGAGCATCATTTTTGTCCCTGCGTAGCCGCGCGCGATCAAGCCGCGACCGCTTCTTCCAGCCCCGCCGACTCCACTTCTTCCATCGCCTCGATCTCCCATATGCGGTCGAGCCAGGCCGCCAGCCCTCGCGCGTTGAGGCTGAGGTCGAGCCGCAGCATATTGAGGGAAATATCTTCGCTGAGCGCCCAGCGCTGACGGGTGCACTCTTCGCGCACGAGTTCTTCCAGACCGGCGAGAATCTCGGCGTGGCGCACGAGTCAATCGCCGCGCGCCGCCCGCGCGATCGCCATCTGGGCATGGATCAGGCGGAACAGATCGGTGGCCAGACGCTCAACGCCATCCACCCGGCCATAGTGGGCAAGGTGTATCGCCTGCGGCTCGTGCACGACCATCCGGCTGATGGATTCCATCATCGACATAGGATCGAACTGCGACGACGAAGTCGCCGGAAACACGAACGCACGGCTGCCGACATCGAATTCTCTATATGAAACGCCAAAAGCATCGCCCGCGAAAAAAACGCGGGCGCGCTCGTCCCATATGCTGATGTGATTGCAGGTATGGCCGGGAGTATCGAGCAGCCGCAGAACCCGGTCGCCAAGCTGCAACTCCATATCATTGTGCGCGGAAACGATCCTGTGCTCGTCCACCGGCACCAGGCGGCCGTGAAGGCGAAAAGCCTGTGCCATACCAAAAGCGGCAACCGCTTTTTCCCACATGCGCGACGGATTCACCATATGACTCATCCCGCCGGGATGCACAAGCAGCCGCGCGCACGGCAAGGCGCACATCAGGCTGCCCGCTCCTCCGGCGTGATCGAGATGCAAGTGCGTGAGAATCACCCAATCGACCGCCCCGGGTTCGATACCCAGTCCGGCCAGCGCTGCGAGCACATGCGGAACAGCGCCGTTGCTGCCCGTATCGATAATTGCAACCCGCCCGTGATCGACGACCAAATGAATGGCGGCCAGTCTTGACTGCTCGCCATAAACCGAGTCGACAGCATAAATACCATCGGCGTAACTGACAACCCCATGCATACGATTCCCCTCCTTATTATTCTTGTGAGATTATGCGTATGGCAACTACGGCCAACAATTTTTCAAATGCCGGCAGCGGTTCTGATGGACACCACGTTACACTTCCGGCTTCGTTTAACAGCGGAGCTTTTTCACATGACCGCCGATTTTGACAAGCAGCCTGACCGGCGCGGAATCCCTGGCGAAAAATGGGGGCGCTACGCCGGACGCGACATATTGCCGCTTTGGGTGGCGGACATGGATTTCGCCGCGCCGCAGCCGGTGCTGGAAGCCTTGAGCGCACGCATTTCGCATGGCATCTTCGGCTACACGCACCCTTGGCCATCGCTCGTGGAAACCGTCGTACAAAGCATCGCCCGCGATCACGGCTGGGAGATAGACCCCGATTGGCTGGTATGGTTGCCCGGAGTAGTCAGCGGCTTCAATCTCGCCTGCCGCGCAGTCGGCGCGCCGGGCGGCACGGTATTCACCGCCACGCCGATATACCCGCCTTTCCTCGCCGCGCCGGGCAACAACAATCGCTGCCTCACGCAAGCGCCGATGGCGCTTCTCGATGGACGCTGGCAATGGAAGCGCGCCGAAACGGAAGCGGCCATCGGCCCAGACACCCGGCTGTTCATGCTGTGCAACCCGCACAACCCGACGGGCCGGGTGTTCGACGAAGACGAATTGCGCTGGATCGCCTCGCTAGCCGCCGAGCGCGACATGATCATTTGCAGCGACGAAATCCACTGCGGCCTAGTGCTCGACCCGGACAAGCCGCACCGCCCGATTGCCGCGCTCGATCCGGACATCGCGCGCCGCACGGTCACGCTTATGGCGCCGTCCAAAACATGGAATATTCCCGCACTTTACTGCGCCATCGCCATCATCCCGGACGCGGGCTTGAGAGCGAACTTTCGGCGCGCAATGCGCGGCGTCGTGCCCGAAATCAATGTCTTGGGCTTCGTCGCCGCCGAAGCCGCATACCGCGACGGCGAACCCTGGCGGCTTGCGCTCATCGACTACCTGCGCGCCAACCGCGACCGGGTAATGACCGCCGTGGCTGCAATGCCGGGCCTCTCGATGGCCGCGCCGGAAGCCACCTGCCTTGCCTGGATCGACTGCCGCAACAT
>JAIRWW010000303.1 GCA_031268685.1 Azoarcus sp. | reverse complement strand
CCGCTCGGGGTGTAATAGCGCGCCGTGGTGAGTTTGAGCGCGGCGGCATTGGCGAGCGGCAGGATGGTTTGCACCGATCCTTTGCCGAAGCTGCGGGTGCCCATGATTTTTGCGCGTTTGTGATCTTGGAGCGCGCCCGCGACGACTTCGGAGGCTGAGGCCGAGCCGCCATTTAGCAACACTACCATTGGCACGTCGCGCGTCCATGGGGGTAGGGCGCGCAAGGCGCTGCCTTGCAGGTGATCGCCCAGCATGGCGCGGTATTCGCGCTGTGCGCCGTTTGTGCGCCCATTGGTGGTTACGACCATTGCGCCTTCGGGCAGGAAGGCCGCGGCTACACCAACCGCGCCATTGAGCAGGCCGCCCGGGTCGTTGCGCAGGTCGAACACCAGACCTTTGGGCTTGCCTTCCTTGGCTAGTTTGGCGAGGTGTTCGGCTACCGATTGAACGGTGTTTTCCTGGAATTGCGTGACTCGCAGGTAGCTGTAGCCGGGTTCGATGACTTTGGATTTGACGCTTTGCGCTCTGATGATTTCGCGGGTCAGATTGACCACGACCGGCTGCGGTTCACCTTTTCTTGCCAGTGTCAGGATGATTTTGGTCGAGGGTTTGCCGCGCATGCGCTTGACTGCTTCGTCCAGATTCATGCCTTTGACGAAGGCATCGTCGATTTTGATGATGAGATCCCCCGCCTTGATGCCCGCACGGAATGCCGGGGTGTCTTCGATGGGCGACACTACTTTGACGAAGCCGTCTTCCATGCTGACTTCGATGCCGAGGCCGCCGAATTCGCCCTTGGTGCTGACCTGGAGGTCTTTCAGGGCATTGGCGTCGAGATAGGCCGAGTGCGGATCGAGTCCGCTCAGCATGCCTGTGATCGCCTGCGTAAATAGTTTTTTGTCTTCGACTGGCTCGACGTAGTCGCGTTTGACGACGTTGAATACGTCGGCGAAAGCACGCAATTCTTCGACTGGCAAGGGTTGCGCGCCGAGCTTGTCGGCATTGGCGGAAAAATTCAGGCTTATCATGATGCCGGCAACGACGCCGACCAGCACCAGACCGAATTGTTTCAACTTGCTGTTGGGCATGAGTACTCCGCGAAAGGTTATCTAAGTTTTACCCACTGCATCGGGTCGATGGCTTGCCCCCGATGGCGAATTTCAAAGTATAGGCCGGAATCCGCTTCTACTCCGCTTGCGCCGACGCTGGCGATGGTTTCGCCGCCGCGCACGGCGTTGCCGGTTTCTTTGTAGAGCGCATCGTTGTTGCCATAGATGGAGAGATAGCCGCTTCCATGGTCGATGATCAATAGGTTGCCGTAACCGCGCAGCCAGTCCGAGAATACGACTTCGCCATCGCTGACCGCATGCACATCCGCGCCCTTGGCGGCGCGGATGAACACTCCGCGCCAGGTCATGCCCCGCCCGGCCCGCGCCGCGCCGAAGCGCCCGATGAGTTCGCCCGTCACCGGGAAATTCAGGCGGCCGCGAAGTTGCGCGAACCTTGCTCCGGCGGATGCCGGCCCGGCGGCTTCACGCACTTTGCCGACGATAGGCTCGGGCGCTTCTTTTCCGACAGGGGGGGGCGCAATGTTCGACTTCGGGCTTTTTCCGGGCCGCGCTTTCGCTTCTGCTTGTTTGCGCCTCGCTGCTTCGGCTTGTGCTTCGGCTTCGATGGCATTTTGTACCAGGGTGTTGATGACTTGCGTCAGCCTTTCTTCGTCGACTTTGAGAGCGGCCACTCGTTCGCGCTGCGACTTCAGATTTTGTGTGATTTTTTCCAGAGACTCGCGGCGGGTGGCATGGGTCTTGTCCAGTTTTCCCTGGCGCTGGCGGCGGTCTTCCTCGATGCGCGCGATGGTCTTGCGGCGCGCGGCGATGTGGCTGGCCTGCTCGGATTGGTGTTGCAGATCGGTTCTCAGGTTTTCGATCAAATCCAGGCGGACGCGGCCCAGGCGTTCGAGATAATAGGTGTCGCGCACGAATTGGTTGGGGTCGCGCGCCGCCAGCAAGGCGGCAATGTCGTTGCCCGTGCCGTAGATGTAGTTGCGCCGCAGCCAGTCGGCGAGTTCTTCCTGGCGGGCGGCGATACGGTCTTCGAGTTCGCGCTGCCCGGCTTCGAGCGTGGCGAGTTGCGATTCGGTTTCGGTGCGTTCGGCCATGGTTTGGCGCAGGGCGCGCGCTGCTTTCGAGACTTCGCGCTCGGCCTCGGCCATGGCGGCTATGGCTTCAGCTTGCGCGGCTTCTGTTTTTTCCAGATCGCGCTGCAAATTGCCGATGCGCCGCTTGATGTTGCTGAGGTCGGATCGCTTGGCGCGTATCTCGGCCTTACTCTTGCCTGTTTGGGCATGCGGCACGCTGGGCAGGGTCAGTCCGGCCCATGCCACCAGGATGGTGGCCAGTATGCGCCGGACGGGAACGGCGGCCATGGCGGAAAGCGCCTCAGTCCCCGGCCTTGCCCTGGCCCGCCACGGCGGCCTGGGCGGCGCGGATGACGTCGTCGTCGGCAAGGTAATAGCTGTCGAGCGGGCGGAGATTTGCATCCAGTTCATATACCAGCGGTTGTGCGGTAGGTATGTTCAGCCCGACGATGTCCGCTTCGCCGATACCGTCGAGGTATTTGATGAGCGCGCGCAAACTGTTGCCGTGTGCTGCGATCAGGATGCGCCGCCCGGCGAGGACTTGCGGCGCGATGATGGTTTCCCAGTATGGAACTACCCGCGCTACGGTGTCGCGCAGGCATTCCGTGCGCGGAAATGCCGCTTTGGGAAGCGAGGCATAGCGGGGGTCGCCGAAGGCAAGGCGGGCATCGTCTTCAGCGAGCGGCTCGGGCGGTGTGTCGTAGGAACGTCGCCATGCCAGTACTTGCGCGTCGCCGTAGCGGGCGGCGGTTTCGGCTTTGTTCAGTCCTTGCAGGCTGCCGTAATGGCGTTCGTTGAGTCGCCAGCTATGCTCGACCGGCAGCCAGAGCAGATCGAGTTCTTCGAGCACGATATTGAGCGTTTTGTTGGCGCGCTTGAGCACCGAGGTATAGGCCAGGTCGAAGCCGTAAGCTTCGCGCTTGAGAAGTTGCCCGGCGGCATGTGCTTCCGCTGCGCCCTGCGCTGTGAGGTCGACGTCGGTCCAGCCCGTGAAACGGTTTTCTTTATTCCAGGCGGACTCGCCGTGACGAAGCAGCACGATTTTGTACATGAGTGAAAATCCGGAAAAACGAAGTCGAAACGCTACAAGAACCCGGCGGGACGAGTGTTGCGGTTTCCACGCCAAGAGAATGCGAACTGCGGGGGATGCCTTTGTGCGCCGCTTGTATTCTATACTACCGCTTTGGCTCGTTTTTATCCGTGGATACCACCGGTGGGCGGGCCGCGCACCCTGCAATTCGCCGGGCTGGTGCGGAAAGTGTTCTACGGCGGCGCGGCAGGGCGCTTAGGCCGCCGGAAAAACCGGAACCCGCCCATTCATCAAAAACTGACTCCGGTTGGAAACATCCCCCCTTCAGGGGGATAATCGGGCGCGGGAGGGGCGTAAGCTCTTCCGTGTCTTGCCGCTCGGTTATGGGCGTGGGTTGAAACAAACAGACAAACAAGCAAACATCCGATTACCATTCTTCTGGAGTAAGCACTACGTGGAGTTTCTGCAACAAAAACAAAACATGATCTGGATCGCGCTGGCCGTATTTTCCGGCCTGTGGCTGCTCTACGAAATGATTCGCCAACTGCGCGACAAGAGTCTGCTTACTCCGTTTGCGGCCACGATGCTCATCAACCGCGAGGACGCTGTGGTGATCGACGTGCGCGACCAAGGCGATTTCGATCAGGGCCACCTGCCCAATGCCCGTCATATGCCGCTTGGCGAGATCGAACGGCGCTCGTCCGAACTCGAAAAATTTCGCACCCGTCCGCTCATCCTCTATTGCGGCAGCGGCTCGCGTGCGGCGACGGCCATATCCACGCTGAAAAAAGCAGGGTTCGAGAAACTCTACAATCTGCGCGGCGGCCTTTCCGAGTGGGAAAGTGCCGGGCATCCGCTTACCCGCAAGAAAAAGTGAACAAGGACATGAACGGGCATCCCCCCGCGTCCGCGCAAGCGAGCGTCAGAATGTATACCACGGCCATTTGCCCGTTCTGCATCCGCGCCGAAAAACTCCTGCATGAGCGCGGAGCAGCCGAGATCGAAAAAATCCGCGTTGATCTCTACCCTGACCGCCGCGATGAGATGATGCGCATTACCGGACGCCGGACGGTTCCCCAGATTTTCATTGGCGATTACTATGTCGGGGGCTGCGA
>JAIRWW010000286.1 GCA_031268685.1 Azoarcus sp. | reverse complement strand
TGGCGCAGCAGGGCGAAGACGATGATGATGCGGGTGAAACTCGTTGTCATGAGCACCATCGCCGGGATGAAGCTCAGGAGCGTGAGCAGCAGCAGGGTTTGTATCGACAGGCTGTAGGTGGTCGTGCCGTCGGGGCCGGGCGTGGCAGCGAATGCGGGCAGGCCCGGCAAATCCACATCTTGCGCGTGGGCGGCCAGCGGCGCGAGGGCGAGGAGGAGGGCGACGGTGAGAAATGGCCTAACCCGCAACATCGTGGCGTCCTTTCAGGGCTTGACGCAGGCGGTTGGCGAAGGCGGTGACGGGGGTTTCGGCGGTCGATGCCGCGATGGCGTCCGGTATTTCGTCGCGCTCGAAGATGTGTAGTGTGCGCACATTATTCGGGGTGACGCCGAGCAGGATGATTTTGTCGCCCGCTTCGAGCAGCACTGCCCGCTCGCGCGGCCCGACTGCGGTGGCGGCGATGACGCGCAGCAGTCCGCCGCCTCGCGCGGGAGAGGAAAAACGCTTCAGTAGCCACAGGCTGACAATGAGGAGGACGATTACGACCGCCAGTCCGGCCAGCATTTGCCCGATGCTGGCGAACGCGCTGGGGGGCGGGGGCGTTTGCGTGTCGGCAAGGCATGGGATGGGAAGCGCGAAGATCAGCGCGAAAACCATGGCCGCAGCCGCGCCGGGCCGTAGGCAATGCCCTTCGACAGGCTCAGGGCGAACGGTGTTATTCATGGTTTTCCCTTGCGGTTGCGGCTTGGCTGCAAGCTTGTCATGCCAGGACGGGGGCGGATGCATTCACGATATGGCCTTGCAGTGCGTGCATATCCAGGGGGTCGATTAGTGGTGGATTTTCCGTATGCGTTCGGCGGGGGTGATGATGTCGGTGAGGCGGATGCCGAATTTGTCGTTGACGACCACGACCTCGCCTTGCGCGATCAAGGTGCCGTTGACCAGCACATCCATTGGCTCGCCGGCCAGGCCGTCGAGTTCCACGACTGAGCCATGCGCCAGTTGCAGCAGGTTGCGGATCGAGAGTTTGGTGCGGCCCAGTTCGACAGTGATCTGTACGGGAATGTCGAGAATCATGTCGAAATCGTTGAGCGAGCCGGGTTTCGGCCCGCCGCTGCCCAAATCCTCGAAAAGCTGGCTTGCCGGTTTGGCTTGGTAGGGCGATTCGCTGGCGGCGGAGGCGAGATCGGCGGCGACCTGCGCCGCCTCGGGGTCTAGCTGGTTTTCGTGTTCGGCCTGTTCCTGCATGGCCGCCGCCCAGTCATCTTCGGCGGAGCCGCCGGCCTCTCCCTCGCCACCGCCCTCGCCGACAGCGTCCGCCGCATGTTCGCCATCGGCCTGTTCTTGCATGGCCGCGGCCCAGTCGTCTTCGGCGACTGGTGCTTCGATGTTTTCGTCATCAGCCATTGTTGCGGCCTCCCGCTAGTTTATTGAGGGGTTCGCTGCTGCCGATCATGTTCTCGACCATGATTGCGTATTGCCGGTTTCGGGTGCCGGAGCGGCATTCGAGCACGGGCACCTCATCGACCGTTGCTTGCAGAAGCGGCGGAACGTTGAGCGGAATTACATCGCCGACGCGCATGTTGACGATGTCTCGCAAGCTTGCCCTGGCTGTGCCGAGATTGCAGACCAGTTCGATTTCCGCGCCCTGCAATTCCTGCGACAGCAGATTGATCCAGCGCCTGTCCTGGGTGAGATGGTCGCTTTGCATCGTCGAATAAAGCAGATCGCGGATCGGCTCCAGCATCGAATACGGAAAGCAGATATGCATTTCAGCCTGAACGTCGCCCATTTCCAGCGTGAAGGGGGTGGCGACCACGATTTCGGACGGCGTGGCGATGTTGGCGAATTGCGAATTCATCTCGGAGCGCACGTATTCGAGGTCGAGACGAAAGACCGGCGCCCATGCCTTGCTGTATTCGGTAAACACCACATCGAGCATGCCCTGGATGATGCGCTGCTCGGTCTGGGTGAAATCGCGGCCTTCGACGCGGGTGTGGAAGCGTCCGTCGCCGCCGAACATGTTATCGATGATGATGAAAACCAGTGTCGGCTCGAACACCACCAGCCCGGTGCCCCGCAATGGTTTGGCCATAATGAGGTTGAGATTGGTGGGCACGACCAGATTGCGCACGAATTCGGCGTACTTTTGTACCTTGATGGGTCCGACCGAAACTTCGATGTTGCGGTGCATGTAATTGAAAAAGCCGATTCTCAGATAGCGCGAGAAGCGTTCGTTGATGAGCTCCATGGTGGGCATGCGCCCACGCACGATGCGCTCCTGGGTGGCCATGTTGTAGCTTCGGACGCCGCCCTTTTCCTCTTCCCTGGCGGCTGGCTCGTCGGTCTCGCCGTTTACACCGCGCAGCAGAGCGTCGACTTCTTCCTGCGAGAGAAAATCCGAAGCCACGATATGGCCTTCACTGGATGATGAATGAACTGAACAGCACTGCCTGGATCGGCGGTTGCGCCAGAGATTGAGAACCCGGCGGCGGCGGCGGAACGCCGAGCATGGTGTTTATCTGTTCCTGTATTTCGCCAGCCAGCGCTTCGCGGGCCGTGCTGCTTTGTATGTCTTCGGGCCGCTTCGACGATATGAGCATGTTGACGCGGTGCCGGATCTCGGGCATCCAGCCCTTGAGCGCGTCGGCGGTGCGCTGGTCGGCCACTCGCAGGGCCATGACCGTTTGCAGGTAATGGCTTTCTTCGCTGCTTTCGCTGCGCAGGTCGACGGTAAAAGGGTCTAGCTGGGCGAATACGGGCGGCTTGTCGAGATTGACGAGGCTGGTTTCCTGGATGGGCGGCGGTGTTGGGGCGGCGGCTTCGTGCCCGTTGTTGTTTTTTTTCATGATCAGCAGGGCGCCGATGCCCAGCACTGCGATGAGAAGCACGAATACCGCCGCCAGCACGATGAACAACAGCAGCTTGGTGCTGCGTTTGGCGGCGGGCGCGGGCACTGCTGCAGCGGCGTCCTGTTTGGCGGGAGGTTTGGCTGCTTGCGCCATTTATGTTCTCCTTGTCTGCGCAGGATTATCACTCGCCCGCGCTGCCCGCCAAGCGTGGAAAAGTGGGGCGGAGCGCCCCTTATTCGATGGCTTCAGGCGAAGGTGTTGATGAGGCCATTATCCCGTCTTGTCC
>JAIRWW010000246.1 GCA_031268685.1 Azoarcus sp. | reverse complement strand
TGCCCGGGGGGATGCCGAAAAAATGGCGCGCAGAGAGTGCCGAAGATTTGACAACCGTGCGCTGCGCCGCGCATACTGCGCGCCCGTTTTGTTCAAACCGATTTCCCGAAGGAGATTTTTATGTCTTGCCGCTATAAGAAAGGAGTTCACAACACGCGCTGATGCGCTGGAAACCGGAGACATGAAATCGCCGGCCCGGGGCGCATTGGTCGCCCCGAGCCAGGCCGGAATCACGCGGGAAGTGCGTCGCCATTTTCCCAAGTTGCCTTCCAGACGAAAGCCCTGGCATGAAAAGCCGGGGCTTTTTGTTTTGTGCGCCCGGCATGGGCGCACTCCTGCGGACGAAAGTACCGCCGTAAGTTGATCGCGGCGAACGAAGTGAAGCGCAACTCAAGCTAAGAGAATGAAACCATGGCTATTTATTTGACCCTGGACAAGGGGCGCGTGCCGGTCAAGATCTGGACACGCGAGCTGGAATACGAGGCGATGCGGCAACTCATCAACATGTCGCAGCTCCCCATTGTTCCGCACCCGATTGCCGCTATGCCCGACGTCCACGCGGGCAAGGGCGCGACCGTCGGGTCGGTGATACCGACCGCTGCCGCCATCATCCCGGCGGCGGTTGGCGTCGACATCGGCTGCGGTATGTGCGCGGTACGGCTCACGCTGAATGCCCGCGATTTGCCTGACAATCTGCACAGCATTCGCAACGCGATAGAGGCTGCCATACCTGTAGGCTTCAATCAGCACGAGCGCAGCAAGGTGCGCGGCAGCGCGCACGCGCGGCAGGCGCGGCGTATGTCGGATCGGCTCGATGTCATCGTCGGCAAGCATCCCGGAATCATGAAAATGCAGCGCCATTTCAACGAAACCTGGGCTTGTCAGCTTGGAACGCTTGGCGGCGGCAACCACTTCATCGAGCTTTGCCTGGACGAAGCCGATGGGGTCTGGGTGATGCTGCATTCGGGCAGCCGTGGTATTGGCAATGTCATCGGACGCTACTTCATCGCCGCCGCGCAAAAGGAGATGCGTCGCCACATGATTAATCTGCCAGACCGTGATCTTGCGTATTTTTCTGAAGGCAGCGAGCTGTTCGACGATTATGTGGAGGCGCTTGAATGGGCGCAGGACTATGCGATGGAGAACCGCCGCATGCTGCTCGCACTGATTCTGGAAAGTCTCGCCATCGGCCTGCCGTCGTTCAAGGTGAACGAGGAGGCGATCAATTGTCACCACAACTACGTCGCGCGCGAAGAGCATTTCGGAGAGCGTATGTACATCACGCGCAAAGGCGCGATCCGCGCTGGCGCGGGCGAGTTGGGCATCATTCCCGGCAGTATGGGTGCGAAGAGCTTCATCGTGCGTGGCCTGGGCAATACGGAGTCCTACTGTTCGTGCTCGCACGGCGCGGGACGGCGCATGAGCCGCAGCGCGGCGAAGCGCCGCTTCACCAGCGAGGATCTGGCTGCGCAGACCGAGGGCGTCGAGTGCCGCAAGGATGGCGGCGTGCTCGATGAAATCCCTGGAGCATACAAGGACATAGACGAGGTGATGGCGAATCAGAGCGACTTGGTGGAAGTCGTGCATACCCTGAAGCAGGTGCTTTGCGTCAAGGGGTGACGAAGATCTGGGATCGGATGTTTTGTCCCGGCTTTTTTCAAAGGAGAAATGGATATGTTTGCGATTGCTTTCACGGCAGGCGCGCTCCGGGACGAAATGGCATCCCGGCGGACGATATATGGACAATGTATATTGCAATTACAAAAAATCATGTTGCAAGGAGGAAGATCATGACTGGGAAACAGCATCGCATGCGCGAAGAACGTCCCCCGTCGCTGCTTTTGCTGCCGCCGCGGAATCCATTTGCCCATGCGGCAAAGATGCGGCGCGGCGTGGAGATTCATGAAAAAAGCCGGGGCGCGTTGCGTCGCGGACTGCACATGAAACTGACGCAGGCGATTAAAGGCGACCTTTCCGTTTTCGAGAACTGACGAAGAGGCTCCGGATGTCCGCGCATGATGTGCGACCACATTGTGGAATGGCGGTGTTTTTGATGGAGCCGCGGGTGGATTGCAAAGCCCGGCAGGCTGATAGAATCGCGCATTCGCGTCCATTCCTGCTGCGAGTCTTGTGAGCCTTCCATGCCCGAAACCGGTTATTTTGCCGTCTTCCTGATCGGCCTTCTGGGCGGCGTTCATTGCGTGTCGATGTGCGGCGGCATCGTAGGCGCGCTTTCCATGCAGGTGGAGCAAGCGCCGTCCGCCAGCGCCGGTTTGGTGCGCGGCAGGCAGTGGCCTTTGCATCTTGCCTACAGCCTCGGGCGCATCTTTTCTTATACAGCCGCTGGTGGTGCACTGGGTGCGCTGGGTTCGCTGGGCATGCTCTACGATGGCGTGATGCCGGTGCAGATCGCCCTTTACACGCTCGCCAATCTGATGCTGGTTGCGCTGGGCCTGTATCTGGCCGGATTTACCCGTTTTTTAGCGCCACTCGAACGCGCAGGGCAAATGTTGTGGCGGCGCATCCAGCCCGCGACGCGCCACTTCCTGCCGGTGCGCACGGTGGCGCAAGCTCTGCCGCTTGGCGCGCTTTGGGGATTTTTGCCCTGCGGAATGGTTTATATGGCGCTGACCACTGCCCTCATGACAGGTTCCGCCTTGCGCGGCGCGGGCCTGATGTTGGCTTTCGGCCTCGGTACTCTGCCGAATTTGCTGCTTGCCGGTTTATTGCTCGGGCGTTTCCGCGAGTTTGCCCGTAACGGCAAGGTACGCATACTCGCGGGACTGCTGGTGCTGGGCTTTGGCATATTCGGCCTGATCAACGCGCCTGCGCTCGGCGGTAAGCTGTGGAATGGCGTGATGTGCGGCACATCATGAGCTGTTCTGGCAGAGATACCCATTGATGGGATGAGCGCCTGCCTATCCAGGCAAGAGACCCGGCAAAGCCTGTTTATGATGTTGTTCCAGCTCCAGCAGGCGTTTTTTGAGAGGCAATCCCCCCGCGTATCCGACGAGTTTTCCATTTGAACCGATTACGCGGTGACAAGGAATGATGATCATGATCGGATTTTTATTGTTTGCCATGCCGATTGCCCGGCTTGCTGCTGGGTTTCCTGTTGCAGCCGCTACTTGCTTGTAGCTGCGCGTTTCACCATAAGGGATGTCGCATAGATTGGCCCACGCATAACGTTGAAACTTTGTGCCAATTGGATTGAGGGGTAAATCGAATGTTTTTCTTTGTCCTGTAGAATATTCTTCTAATTGTGTTGCTGCAATATCGGTCAAGCGGCAGGGGGAATCCACTGTTTTTATCGAAGATATGGACGCAAGCCGAACTCCGGTGATGCTTTCGCCGTCTGAGGAAATCAGCATTTCGCCAAACGCTGTATTGTAGATGGCGCAGTACTTATGGCGCTTTGCCTGGGTAGGGTTTTCGGCTTCCCATCTTGTTTTTTCGTCGCTCATTTTTGTTTTACCTCTTTTTTGGCACAGTCGTTCATTTCTGGAATGGCACCGCCTGCGATTGCCCATAAATATAGGCTTGCGACCGAACAATATGGCGAATAACGTTTTCGATATTTCTCGAATAATGGGCGGGAAATTTCTTGGTGACGGTAGAGCATCCGCAAGCCCCGGTGGATTGCCATATCGCCGAAGCTCATGATATTCGTCCTCTGCATGGAGAACAATAACAGCATTTCCGCTGTCCAGATTCCGATACCGTTCAGCTTTGTCAAAACTGCGCAAACTTCTTCATCCGGCATTTCGCCGAGTGCTGCAATATCCAGGCTGCCATCCATGGCTTTTCCCGCTATGTTACGGATATAGCCTGCTTTTTTGAAGGAGATGCCGCAGCTTTGTAATCTTTCGTCTGTGGAAACCGCGAGCGTTTCAGGAGAAATCGCACCGTATTCAGCTAGCATGCGGTTCCAGATGGTGATCTGCGCTTTGGCGGAGATTTGCTGTCCGACAATGGTCTGGACAAGAGTAGAAAACAGGTCGGGGTTTACTTCACGCTCTATCATCCCGATACGGTCGATAGCTTGCGCCAAGGCTTTGTCTCTGCTTTTTAGATGGAGGATTTCGCTGTCGCCGTAAGTGAATGTAGGCATGTTTGAGCACTCCTTTCACTGGGCATTATATTAGCATGGTCTCCGCGGGTTTTTATGTTTTATTGCATTCAATATAAGAGACAGTGCGGCTGGTTTACGCTATTCCCTGGCTGGAAAGATATTCTTCGTAAGTGCCGCGATAGTCGGTGATGCTGCCATCGAGCCTGATTTCGATGATGCGGGTGGCGAGCGAACTTACGAATTCGCGGTCATGGGAGACGAAGATCAGCGTGCCGTTGAATTTTTCCAGGCCGCTGTTGAGCGATTCTATCGATTCCATGTCGAGGTGGTTGGTGGGTTCATCCATCAACAGTATGTTGGGGCGAGACAGCATTAACCTGCCGAAAAGCATTCGTCCCTGTTCGCCGCCCGAGATGACTTTGACTGATTTCTTGACCTCGTCGCCGGAAAAAAGCAGCCGCCCCAATGTGCCGCGCAGCAGGGTTTCGACATCCTCTCCAGCGGCGGCGGCTCCGATGCGGGCATAGTCGGCAAGCCATTCGGTCAGGTTCGCGTCCTGGGCGAATTCGGTGGCGTGATCCTGTGCGAAGTAGCCGGGTTTGGCTTTTTCCGCCCACTTGATGCTGCCGCGCTGCGGCGCAAGGCCGCCGAGGGCTTCGCCCGCCAGCAGTTTGATGAGGGTGCTTTTGCCCACGCCGTTTTCGCCGACGATGGCGACTTTTTCTCCCGCTTCGATGGCGATGGAAAAGCAGTCGATTACCGGGCGATCCGTCGCAGGATAGGCGAAGCGGATATTGCCGGCCTCGCAGGCGAGCCGGTGGAGTTTGTCTTTTTCGTCGACTTCAAAGCGAATCCATGGGTATTGCCGGGACGAGGGTTTTACATCTTCGGGTTTCAGCTTGTCGATGAGCCTGAGCCGGCTCGTTGCCTGCTTTGCCTTGGATTTGTTGGCCGAAAAGCGCCGGACGAATTCCTGCAATTCGGCGATTTTTTCTTTCGCACGGGCATTGGCCGCCGACTGGCGTTGGCGCGCCAGGGTGGATGCTTCCATGTAATCGTCGTAATTGCCGGGGTAGACGGTGATCGTGCCGTAGTCGAGGTCGGCCATGTGGGTGCAGACCTGATTGAGGAAATGGCGATCGTGGGAAATGATGACCATCGTGCAATCGCGCTCGTTCAGCACATCTTCAAGCCAGCGGATGGTATTGATGTCGAGGTTGTTGGTCGGCTCGTCGAGCAGCAGGATGTCGGGATTGGCGAAAAGCGCCTGACAGAGCAGTACCCTGAGTTTCCAGCCCGGCGCGACGTTTTTCATCGGCCCGTCGTGCAATCCGGTGGCGATGCCCACGCCGTGCAGCAGTTCTCCGGCGCGCGCCTCGGCTGTGTAGCCGCCGTATTCGCCGAACTTGGCTTCAAGCTCGGCGGCGTGCAGGTAATCTTCTTCGTTCGCTTCGGGGTTGGCGTAGATTGCGTCCTTTTCGGTGAGGCAGGCCCACATCTCCGCGTGCCCCATCATCACTACGTCGAGTACGCGCATGTCCTCGTAGGCGAACTGGTCCTGCCGAAGATAGGCCATGCGCTCGACGGCGTCCTTGCTCACATTTCCGGCGGATGGCTCCAGAAGATCGCACAGGATTTTCATGAAAGTGGACTTGCCCGCCCCGTTGGCGCCGATAAGGCCGTAACGGTTGCCTTCGCCGAATTTGACGGAAACATTTTCAAACAGGGGCTTGGCCCCGAACTGCATGGTTATGTTGGCGGCGATGAGCACTGGGAATCCCGTGGATGAGGCAGAACGAAGCGGCGGATTATAGCTTGCTGAAGTCAGGCCAGCCTGGATGCCTGGCACGCGCCAGGCCGGTCATTTCTGGCTGGCTACACATTGAACAGGAAATTCAATACATCTCCATCTTTCACCACGTAATCCTTTCCTTCGGCGCGCATCTTGCCTGCTTCTTTTGCGCCGGCTTCGCCCTGATACTGGATGAAATCTTCAAAGGCGATGGTTTGGGCGCGAATGAAGCCGCGCTCGAAATCGGTGTGGATGACGCCTGCGGCCTGGGGGGCAGTGTCGCCGGCATGGATCGTCCAGGCGCGCACTTCTTTGACGCCCGCGGTGAAATAGGTTTGCAGTCCGAGAAGTTTGTAGCCGGCGCGGATGAGGCGATCCAGTCCGGGTTCTTCCAGGCCCATGGATTCGAGGAAGTCTTTTTTGTCGCCGTCGTCGAGGTCAGCGATTTCGGCTTCGATTTCGGCGCAGAGGGCGACCGTTTCCGCGCCTTCGGCGGCGGCGTGTTTTTGCACTGCTTCCAAATAGGGATTGGCGCTGAAGCCGTCCTCGGCCACGTTGGCTGCATAGAGCACGGGTTTGTCGGTGATGAGGCACAGGGGCTTGATGAGGGCGCGCTCTTCTTTCGGGAGCGCAAGTGTGCGCACGGCGCGGCCCGCGTCGAGTTGTGCGAGGCATTTTTCCAGCACAGCGAGAATGGTTCGGGCGTCCTTGTCGCCAGCCGCCGCCGGGCGTTTGTAGCGGGCGATGGCTTTGTCGACTGTGGCGAGGTCGGCAAGCGCCAGTTCGGTGTCGATGATTTCGATGTCGCGCAGGGGATCGATGCCGCCGGAGACGTGGACGACATTGTCGTCGGCAAAGCACCGCACTACATGCACGATGGCGTCGGTTTCGCGGATATTGGCGAGGAATTGGTTGCCCAGTCCTTCGCCTTTCGATGCGCCCGCGACCAGGCCTGCGATGTCGACGAATTCGACGATGGCGGGCTGGATTTTTTGCGGTTTGACGATGGCCGCGAGGCTGGCGAGGCGGGTGTCGGGCACTTCGACGATGCCGACATTGGGTTCAATGGTGCAGAACGGGTAGTTCGCCGCTTCGATGCCGGCTTTGGTGAGGGCGTTGAACAGGGTGGATTTGCCGACGTTGGGCAGTCCGACGATGCCGCATTTCAAGCTCATGAGGGTTCCTTGCCGATGGGGGCGGGGGGCGCTTTGGGCGCTTTCGGTTCTTTTGGCGCTTTCGGTTCTTTGGGACGGATGTTCAGGTGCCGGGCCGCTTTTTCCCAGTCGCCGCAGGCAATGGCGGGCCAGTTTACAAGTGCGCGGTCAATGGCTTCGTCGAGCAGCGGGCGTTCGTCGCCGCGGGGCGGTTTGAGGACGTAATTCACGACTTCCGCGCGGTCTCCCGGATGCCCGATACCGATGCGCAGACGCCAGAAGTCCTGGCTGCCGAGATGGGCGCAGGCGTCCTTGAGTCCATTGTGGCCGCCCAGGCCGCCGCCGAATTTGAGACGCAATTGCCCGGGGGGAAGGTCGAGTTCGTCGTGGACGATGAGGATTTCGCCGGGAAGGATGCGGTAGAAGCGGGCGAGGGCGCCAATGGCCTGCCCGGAACGGTTCATGTAGGTTTGCGGCATCAGCAGCCGCAGGCCCTCACCCTGTGCGTGGGCTACGAAGCCATGGAAGCGGGATTCAAAAGCGAAATGCACGCCCAGTTCGCGCCCGAGGCTCTCGCAAAACCAAAACCCGGCATTGTGCCGGGTCTCGGAATATTCGCCGCCAGGATTGCCGAGGCCGACGAGCAGGCGGGGGGCGCTGGAGGGCGCGGTCGCCATCGTTTACCTCGGCGTTCCGGCAAACGGCGCGCGTCAGGCCGCGGACGCCGCGCCCGTGCCGTCGTCGGTTTCTTCGTCGACCGGGGCGGTATGGCTTTGTTGGGCGTTGACCACCACTGGGTCGCCTTCGCCGTGATGCACGAGTTCGACGCCCTTGGGCAGCACAAGATGCGAGATGTGCAGCGCATGGGCTTCTTCGAGATTGGCCAGGTCGACGGCAATGAATTCGGGCAAGTCCGCCGGCAGGCATTTGACGTCGATTTCGGTCATGATGTGCGAGATGAGGCAGCCGTGGAGCTTGACCGCCGGGCTGATTTCGCCGTTGATGAAGTGCAGCGGCACCTTGATGTGGATGGCCTGTTTGGCGTCGATGCGCTGAAAGTCGATATGCAGCACTTGCTGCTTGTAGGGGTGCCATTGGGTGTCGCGCAGCACGACGGTTTCCCTGGCGCCGTCAATTTCGGCGGTGAGCAGCGAAGAATGGAAGGCTTCTTTCTTCAGAAGATGGAACAACTCGTTGTGATCCAGCACGACCGAGGCGGCTTCTTTGCCGCCGCCGTAGATGATGCCCGGAAGCTGGCCCGCGCGGCGCAGGCGGCGGCTCGCACTCGATCCCTGCTGTTCGCGGCGTTCGGCCTTGAAAGTGATAGTCATGTTTTTGAAGCTCCTGTAAAAACTCCGCCCGCGACCAGGCAGAGGCGAAAAACCCGCGGCGCGCGCCACGGGGCGAAAAAAGTCATTCGATGAACAGCGACGAGACCGATTCTTCGTTACTGATGCGCAGCATGGTGTCGGCGAGAATCGTGGCGACCGATACTTGCCGGATGCGCGGACAAGCGAGGGCTTCCGCGCGCAATGGGATGGTGTTGGTGACGACGAGTTCGTCAAGGGGGGACGCTGCGATGCGTTCCACGGCCTCGCCGGAAAGCACCGCGTGCGTGCAGTAGGCGGCTACTTGCCGCGCTCCGTGTTGCTTGAGTGCATCGGCGGCCTTGCAGAGTGTGCCTGCGGTGTCGACGATGTCGTCCATGATGATGCAGGTCCGGTCTTCGACTTCGCCGATGATGTTCATGACTTCCGACACGTTCGCCTTGGGGCGGCGCTTGTCTATGATCGCCAGGTCGCATTCCAGCTTTTTGGCGAAGGCGCGGGCGCGCACCACGCCGCCGACGTCGGGCGATACGATCAGCAGTTTGTCGTATTTGCGCCGCCCGAGATCCGCGAGCAGCGCTGGCGAGGCGTAGACGTTGTCGACAGGAATATCGAAAAAGCCCTGTATCTGGTCGGCGTGCAAGTCCATGGTCAATAGCCTGTGCACTCCCACGGACTGGAGCATGTTGGCGACCACTCTTGCTGTGATCGCCACCCGCGCCGAACGTGGACGGCGGTCTTGGCGCGCGTAGCCGAAATAGGGGATGGCAGCGGTGATGCGGCGCGCCGATGCACGTTTCAGGGCATCGACCATTACCAGCAATTCCATCAGGTTTTCATCGGTCGGCGTGCAGGTCGGTTGCAGGATGAAGACGTCTTCGCCGCGTACATTTTCGTGCAGTTCGACTTGCACCTCGCCATCCGAAAACCGGCCGACCGTTGCCGCGCCCAGCGAAATGCCCAGGCGGCGGACGACATCCGCGGCAAGCTTGGGATTGGCATTGCCGGTAAAAACCATCAGGTTGCCGTATGGCACGATCTCCGCTCCGATTTCAGTTCAGGTTGAATGAATGCGCCGCCCGCGAGCAAGACGGGCAGACCCTGCGGCCTGCCCGTCTCGATATGGCTGGGGAGGAAGGATTCGAACCCTCGAATACCGGAATCAAAATCCGGTGCCTTGACCAACTTGGCGACTCCCCATCAGAAACCCGTTCACATCATTTCAGAGCCGTGCATCGGATGCCGGGCAAGGCTCGATGCCCGCCATGCACGCCAGCGCGCCGGACACTGGCCGACGATCCGCTCCGCATGCGCGGCGGAATCGACGGCGGCGAAAACGCATGCCCCCGACCCCGTCATGCGCGCCGGTGCGAACTGCCCAAGCCAGGAAAGGGCTTCGGCCACTTCCGGGTAGAGCGCGCAGGCGACCGGCTGTAAATCGTTGCGGGTACGGCTCAATGTGAAGCCGTGCACTCTAACCGGGGGCGTATTCCTCGTCAACTCGGGCGAGGCGAAAATTCGTGCAGTCGGTACACCCGCTCCGGGCGCGACGACGACGTACCAGGCGGGGGGCAGTTCGAGCGGTTGCAAGGATTCGCCGATACCTTCGACGAAGGCATCGCGGCCATAAATGAAAAAGGGCACGTCGGCTCCAAGGGCGAGGCCGGTCTCGCGCAGCCGTTCGTGGCCGAGGTCGAGGCCCCATAGCCGGTCGAGCGCCATCAGCGTGGTTGCGGCGTCTGAACTACCGCCGCCGAGTCCGCCGCCCATGGGCAGGTGTTTGTGTACGGTGATGTCGACGCCGAGCGCGCATCCGCTTGTCCGTTGCAGGCATTGCGCCGCCCGGACGGCGAGATCGGCGTCTTCCGGCACGCCGGGGAGATCGTTGCTGCGATGGATGCAGCCGTCGCCGCGGACGGCAAAATCGAGCGTATCGCCCCAGTCGAGCAGGCGGAAGGCCGATTGCAGCAAATGGTAGCCGTCGGGGCGCTGCCCTGTGACGTGGAGAAAAAGATTGAGCTTGGCCGGGGCAGGGCAGCCGTCGAGCCTGCCGGGCGCGGGCGCTGCGGGCGGGCGCATCGTCGTCAGGGTGTTTCCCACTGGTCGATGCTCAGGCGCAGACGGAAATCGCCGCGAAAAATATCGAGCAGGCGCGGCAGGGCTTCGGGCGTTTCGTCCCTGTAGGCCAGATAGTCGATGCTCCAGCCTTGGTCGATGGCGCGGGCCGGGCGTCCCCGTGCGTCGAGCGTGCGCACTTCGGCGTCTGCGGGCGGGGCCGCTTGTATCCAGATGGCCATGCGTGCGGGCGGCAGCCCGGCATTGACGATGCCGGGGAACAGCTCGGAGATGAGGTCCGCGGCCTGCGGGGCATAGCGGCGTTCTCCGCTTGCAAGCGTAAGCGCCGCGCCATCCGGGCCGTCTTCAATGCGGGCTACGATCTGCCCGAGCGGATTGAACACCGTCCAGCAGTCGGCGCCGGGCCTGTGTTGCCATTCGAGACGGCCTGTGGCCGAGTGTTCGCCATCCGTGGCCGAAAGGCGGCCCGTCAGCAAAAAGCTGTCGACCGCAAGCCGCGCCACTGGCTCGGCCGGAGGCGCGGGCGGATTGAGGACGCAGGCCGCCGCCAACAGGCTGGCCGCGAGGGCCGCCGCCGGGGCGCGAAAAATGCTGGCAAGTGCGCTCAAGGTTTTTTCCCCGGGCGGTAGAGGCGGCGAATCGTTTCTTTCAGGGGAGCGTTGCCAGGATTCTCCGTCAGCGCCTTGTCGAGAATGCGCCGGGCGTCGGTGCTGCGATCCAGCCGCCATAGTACTTCGCCGAGATGGGCCGCTATCTCGGGGTCGGCCCGCTTGGCGTAGGCTTCTTCCAGCCGTTCAAGCGCGCCTGCAAGGTCGCCGCGCTTGAAGTGCGCCCAGCCCACGCTGTCGAGGATGAAGGGGTCTTCCGGGAGAAGTTCCAGCGCGCGGGTGACAAGTTCCTCGGCTTCGTCCAGACGCACGCCGCGGTCGATCAGCGAATAACCCAGAGCGTTGTAGGCGTGCGCCGAATCGGGCGACAGGGCGATGAGTTTGCGCAGCCGGCCTTCCATGGTTTCGTACATGCCGAGGCGTTCGGCGAGCATCGCCGACTCGTAAAGCATATCGTTGTCGTCGGGTTGGGCGCGCAGGGCTTTGTCGATCAGGGCGAATGCCTCCTTGCCGCGCCCGGCGTTGGCGAGCAGCTGCGATTCGGCAAGCAGCAGACGGCGCCGGGCCTCTGGATCGGCATTGGGCGCGGCGTGCAGGAAGCGCCGCGCCTGATCGATACGTTTTTCTTTCGCAAGGCTTTGCGCGCCGAGAATGCGCGCTTCGACCGAGCGGTTGCCGGGGCTGACGGCTTCGTACCATTTGCGCGCGGCGGCGTGCGCCCCTCGGGTATCGGCGATTTTGCCAAGCTGGATGCGGATCAGATCGGCTTCCGGATGGCCCGCGTCGAGCGCCTGCTTGAGCAATGGCTCCGCTGCGGCGATATCGCCAAGCTCGACGGAGAGAACGCCCGTGGCGTACAGCAGGTTACTGTTGCCGGGGGCGGCGGCGAGCAGGGTTTTGAACTCGGCGCGCGCGGCGTCGAACCTGTTGTCGGCGATCAGGCTGCGGGCATAGGCGAGCCGGACATCGTTATTGCCGGGCTGGCGTTCGAGAACCTCGGCGAACAATTGGCTGGCCTTGGCCGCGTTGCCGGTTTCGGTCAAAAGATGGGCCTTGATGAAAAGCGCCGCCTGCCAATCGGGGCGAAGCTCAAGCGCGTGGTCGATGGCGTTGATTGCTTCCATCTGGCGCTTGGCCAGCGCGGAAGCCTGGGCGCGGGCGTAATGGGCTTCGGGGCGTGAAAGGTATGGTTCGGTCAGGTTGTAGACGACCTTGCGAGCCGCATCTTTGTCCTCGGCCTTGAGCAGGGCGCGGTTGAGTCCCATCAGGTTGGGGGCCAGTTTTGCCGGGTTTTGCGCCAGCGCGCGCGCGACGAATGCCTGGAATTTATCGAACACCGCGCCCTGTCCGCGCGCGATGCTTTCCGCTACTTGCTTGGCTTCCTGCGATTGCGGGTCGATTTCGCCCCATTGCCGCACGGCTTCGGTAACGAGTTGAGGCTCCCTTGCAGCGACGGCGAATTGCGCGGCGCGGCGAGCAATGCGCGGATCGCGTGTCCTGCGCGCCAGTTCGAGATAAGTCTCGGCAGACAGCTTGAGTTGGCCGCGCGCGCCGGCGATTTCTGCAAGAAGAAACTCGTAGAGCGTTTTTTCGTCGAGTTCCTGCGCGGGAAATGCCTGGGCTTCAGGGGAGGGCATGCCTTCACTTTCATCTTCGACTTCGCCTTCGGCGCCTTCCTCGTCCACGTCCTGCCATTCGTCTATATCGGAAGCCTCGTCCTCGCCCTCGCCCTCGTCTTCATCATCAGCGGCCGTTTCCGTTTTTATGCCGGGTGCGGGATCATCGCCTGCTTCGGCATCGGCGGTGAATGCAGGCGCCGCTGGCAGGTAAAGCGACATGATGGCGCTGAAAAGAACAAGATAACGGGAAAGCGGAAGCTTCATGGCAAAATCCGGTGTGTAAAGCTAGTCTGGCAGACTAGACTGCAATCCAGCATGGTAGGCATTTTGCCGGGGCGACGGCAAGCGCGGGAATGTAAAACATCCGGATATAGTGCGATTGGCGCCGCGCGATAATGGAATGTATCGTTTGTTTGTAACGATTTTTCTTGCTGGATGTGTCAGAAACACGACTGGACAAATGGGCGGGCGCTATCTGGTAATGGCATGTAGATGCGTTAGGCGTTAGACTTTGGCCGGGAAACGTGCCGCATGGAAAAGGCTGCATGGAATCAAAGATGAATCGAATGACTCTTGCCGAACAGTTTTCAGCTTATAGCCGCTGGCGTAGCGAAGCGATCGAAGCAGTGTTGCGTTTGCGCAACTGGCTGAGCCGTAACGACGTCGGCGATGTCCAGTCCGATCAACGACTGCAATACCTGATTGAACGCCTGCGCGCCGACAAGCTCACGGTTGCTTTTGTCGCTGAATTCTCGCGCGGCAAATCCGAACTGATCAATGCGATTTTTTTCGCCGACCGCGGCGCGCGCATCCTGCCGTCGAGCGCTGGGCGCACGACGATGTGTCCCACCGAGTTGCAATGGGAGCAGGGCGCTACCCCCGAGCTGCGCCTGCTGCCGATAGATACTCGCGTGCGCGTGGAGCCTGTCAGCGAACTCAAGCGCATGGAAAACCTGTGGATAATCGAGCCGCTCGAAGCCGATTCCACCGCCAAGCTGCAAGAAGCTTTGCTGCGGGTTGGCGAAGTGAAGCGGGTATCGGCGGGCGAAGCGGAGCAACTGGGCTTCAAGCTCGATCCGGGTGGCGAAAACGGACTCAAGCCGGGTGCGGACGGCATGGTCGATGTACCCAAATGGCGCCACGCCGTGATCCAGTTCCCGCATCCTCTGCTTGAACAGGGTCTGGTGGTGCTCGACACGCCGGGCCTCAACGCCATCGGCGCCGAACCGGAACTGACCCTGTCTCTCCTGCCCAATGCCCATGCCGTGCTTTTCATCCTTGCTGCCGATACGGGAGTAACCCTGAGCGACATGGCGGTATGGCGCGACTATGTGAGCGTAGGCACGCGGAAAAAAGGCCGTATCGTCGTGCTCAACAAAATCGATGGCTTGTGGGACGGTCTGCGCGACGAAGCCAGCATCGACGCCGAGATCGAATGCCAGGTGCGCTCGGTAAGCGAAACGCTCGAAATAGACCGCGTCGGCGTCTTTCCTGTTTCGGCGCAAAAAGGGCTGGTGGCCCGCATCAATGGCGACAAAGAACTGCTCGGAAAAAGCCGCCTGACCATATTGGAACGGGCGCTTTCCGAAGACCTCTTGCCGGCCAAGCAGGAAATCGTGCGTGAAAGCACCCTGGGCGAGACGCGCGATCTGGTACATCAATCAGAAGTGCTGCTCCGGGCGCGGCTTGACGGCGTCAAAGAACAACTCAGGGAATTGACCGGCCTGTATGGCAAGAACCGCGGCGTCGTCGAATACCTGATGTACAAGATCAGGGTCGAAAAGGACGAATTCGAGCAGGGGCTGAAAAAATATTATGCCGTCCGCTCGGTCTTTAGCGGCCTTTCCAATCAACTGCTCACGCATTTGGGGGTGGATACCCTTCGCACTGAAACCCGCAAGACTCGGGATGCCATGCTCGAATCGCGCTTCTCGCTGGGCCTGCGCGAAGCGATGACGGACTTCTTTGCCCACATGCGCCTCAATCTCGGCAAGGCCGAAACAGACATCGCCGAAATCTATCGCATGCTCGATGTCATGTACAAACGCTTCAGCGTAGAACACGGCCTCAAGCTCACCGCGCCCGAACGGTTTTCGACCCGGTCTTGCGAAGCCG